>JALRFN010000388.1 GCA_023268425.1 Burkholderiaceae bacterium
GCGGAAGGCGCGGGCCATCTGCACCGCGTCCTCGGGCGTGGTGCCCGCCTCGCCTACCCAATCGGTGGCGCTGATGCGCACCGACATGGGCTTGGCCTGGGGCCAAGCCGCACGCATGGCGCGAAACACCTCCAGCGGGTAACGCAAACGGTTCTCCAAAGAGCCGCCGCAATCGTCGCTGCGCTGGTTGGTCACGGGCGAGATGAAGCTGGCCAACAAGTAGCCGTGTGCGGCGTGCATCTCGACCATGTCAAAGCCGGCACGATCCGCTGCCTGCACCGCCCGAACAAAATCGTCGCACACGCGCTCCATGTCGGCTCGGCTCATCTCGCGTGGCACCTGGTTATCGGCCGACCACGGCAAGGCCGAGGCCGAAATCAGCGGCCAGTTGCCTTGCGCCAAGGGCTGGTTATCGCCCTCCCAGCCCAGTCGCGTCGAGCCTTTGCGCCCGGCATGACCGAGTTGCAGCGCGATCTTGGCTTGGCTTTCTTGGTGCACAAAGCGAACGATGCGCGCCCATGCCGCCTCTTGCTCGGCGTTCCAAATCCCGGTGCACCCTGGGGTGATGCGCCCGTCGGCTGACGGGCTGGTCATTTCGGTGAACACCAAGCCGGCTCCACCTTTGGCCCGCTCACCCAAGTGCACCAAGTGCCAGTCACCCGCCAAACCGTCCACGGCTTTGTACTGGGCCATGGGCGACACCACGATGCGGTTGGTCAGGCGCATGTCACGCAGTTGAAACGGCGCAAACATGGGGCGGCGCGCCGAGTCCGCCCCGGCTTGGGCTTGGAACCAGCGCTCGGCTTTTTCCATGAACACCGGGTCACGCAGGCGCAGGTTTTCGTGGCTGATGCGTTGGCTGCGTGTCAACAACGAGTAATTGAGCTGGATGCTGTCCATGCCCAGGTAGCGCTCGACGTTTTCGAACCACTCCAGACTATTGCGCGCCGCCGACTGCAAGCGCATGACCTCCAGGCGGCGCTCGTCTTGGTAGCGCGCAAAGGCCTGCGCCAGGGTGGGTTCCGAGTGCAGGTAGTTGGCCAGGGAGATCGCCGAGTCAAACGCCAAGCGCGAGCCCGAACCAATCGAAAAATGCCCGGTGGCTGCGGCGTCGCCCATCAAGACCAGATTCTGGTGGTACCACTGCTCACAAATCACGCGCGGGAAGTTCATCCACACGGCAGAACCGCGCAGGTGTGCGGCGTTGGAGATCAATTCGTGGCCCCCCAAATGCGCGCTGAAGACCCCGGTGCACGTCGCCACCGTTTCTTCCTTGCTCATGTGCTCAAAACCCCAGTTGTCCCAGGTCTCTTGCGAGCATTCCACGATGAAGGTCGCCGTGTTGTCGTCAAACTGGTAGGCGTGAACCCACATCCAACCGTGTTGGGTTTTTTCAAAGATGAAGGTGAAGGCGTCGTCAAACTTTTGGTGCGTGCCCAACCAGATGAATTTGCACAAACGCACGTCGATGTCGGGCTTGAACTCGGCTTCAAACTCGCGGCGCACCAGGGAGTTGATGCCATCGGCGCCCACAACCAAGTCGAACTCGGCCATGTAGTCCTCCGCCGCTTTGAATTCGGTGGAGAAGATCAAATTCACACCCAACTCACGCGCCCGCGCTTGCAACAAGATCAACATTTGCTTGCGGCCAATGCCCGCAAAGCCATGTCCGCCCGAAACCAAGCGCTGCCCTTGGTGCACCAGCGCGATGTCGTCCCAGTAGGCGAAGTGGTCGCGAATCGCTTGCGTCGAGACCGGGTCGTTGCGCTGCATGTTGTCCAAGGCGTCGTCCGACAAGACCACGCCCCAGCCAAAGGTGTCGTCGGCCTTGTTGCGCTCGATCACCGTGACCTCGTGCGCAGGGTCGCGCAGTTTCATGGAAATCGCGAAGTAAAGCCCAGCTGGGCCGCCCCCTAAGCAAAGAATCTTCATGTTTGTCCTCTCGTGCCCAAGGCCTCGCGCTGCCTCGCAGACCTATTTCATTCGTAAAAAGTTTAAGTTTGAAATATCTACTTGTAAAGGGTCTGGAACGAGAAACAAAAAGGGTTTACCCGTGGTTCAACGCGTCCAAAACAACTTGGCGCCAAAGCCCACAAACACCAGCCCCGTGAGCGCGTCCAGCGCCCGTCGCACACCGACTTGCTGCAAACGCGGCACCAAAGAGCGCGCCGCCGCGATCAGGGTCAAGAACCACAGCAGAGACACGCCCACATGTATGCACGCCAGAGCCAACATGTAGGGGCCTGCGGCAAAGCCCTGGGCCACGAACTGGGGCAAAAAGGCGACGTAAAACACACCAATTTTGGGGTTCAAGGCGTTGGTGAAAAAGCCCAAAGTGAATGCTGACGCGCTGGGCGGCTGGCCCACAAGCGCCGTCGCCTCGGCTTTTGTGTCCGCTGCCTCAACGGGGCTTGCCCGCCACGACTGCAACAGCAAACGCAGCCCTTGCCACACCAGGTAAGCCGCACCCGACCACTTGAGCAAGGTGAACGCCACAGGCGATGCGGCCAACAAGACGCCCAGACCCGAGGCCACCAGCGCCCCCCAAAGCAGACAGCCCGCTGCCACGCCCAGCGCCGCGCGCCAAGCCGCAGCAGCGCCGCTGGCCATCAACTGGCGCAGCACCAAGGCAGTGTCCAAACCTGGGGTCATGGCCAAAACGGTGGCGGCCACACTGAAAGTCAACAGGCTGGTGGTGATGTCCATGGCGAGGAATTCGGTTTGAAGTGGGGCGAGAGGCGGCGCACTGGGGCTCGCCCAACACGCAAGCCCAGCCGACCGTTGACTCTACCCGAGCCACCCGCCCCCGGTCGAGCCCTGGCCTGCACGCGTGGCGATTTGTCCCGCGGCCATGCTCGGCAGGACAGCCCAAACCCGTCGAGCGCGCGGGTGACGAACCACCCGAGGCTCATGGCTCAAAGCCTGCCTCGGCCCCTCTCACCGCAGCCTCGCGACGCGCGAGCGCCACTCCCAGCGACAACCCAAAACTCGGTTTGGTGATACAAGATCGCACTCGAACTTTGGACACCTCTTCGCAACTGGGAGAACCAACATGGGACACAGCGACGCAAAAGCCCTCGAAGCCATGGGCGCTTACATGGGCGACATGACCAATTGGCGCCGACACATCCACGCCAACCCCGAAACGGCGTTTGAAGAAGTCGACACCGCCGCCTTTGTTGTCGAGCGCCTGAAGGCCTTCGGCGTGGACGAAATCCACACCGGCATCGCCACCACCGGCGTGGTGGCCGTGATCAACGGCCAAGGCAGCAGCCAGCGAGCGATTGCGCTGCGCGCCGACATGGACGCGCTGAACATGAGCGAAAACAGTGGCGTCGAGTGGGCCTCCAAGCGTCCTGGCAAGCACCACGCCTGCGGACACGACGGCCACACCACCATGCTCTTGGGCGCTGCTCGCCATTTGGCGGCCACGCGCAACTTCGACGGCAAGGTGGTCTTGATTTTCCAGCCCGCTGAAGAGAACGAAGGCGGCGCCCGCGTGATGGTCGAAGAGGGCTTGTTCAAGCGCTTTCCGGTCGAAGCGGCTTTTGGCATGCACAACATCCCCGGCATCCCAACTGGGCAATTTGCTGTGCGGCCTGGCCCCTTCATGGCCTCGTACGACATGTTCGAAATCACCATCACCGGCAAAGGCAGCCACGGCGCCATGCCCCACCACGGCTTAGACCCAGTGGTCATCGGTGCTGAGTTGGTGCAAAAACTGCAAACCGTGGTCAGCCGCAACGTCGACCCGCTGCAACCGGCTGTGTTGTCGGTCACGCAGTTTCACTCGGGCTCGGCTTACAACATCATCCCCAACGAAGCCATGTTGGCCGGGACCGTGCGTTGCTTCACCCCGGAAGTGCAAGCGCAGATGGAGCAGCGTATCCGCACACTGTGCGAAGGCACGGCGCTCAGTCACGGCGTGCGCATTGAGGTGCGCTACGAGCGCCGCTATCCACCGACCATCAACAGCGCCAAAGAAACCGCGTTTTGCACCGAAATCGCCCAAAGCTTGGTCGGCGCCGACAAGGTCAACACCGACCCCAAACCGGCCATGGGCTCTGAGGACTTTGCGTGGATGTTGTTGGAAGTACCGGGCTGCTACATCTGGATCGGCAACGGCGCCGACGGTGCGGGCAGCTGCATGGTGCACAACCCCGGCTACGACTTCAACGACAGCATCTTGACCACTGGCGCAGCCTACTGGGTCAAGTTGGTGGAGTCCGCCCTGCCACGCACCTGAACGGGTGAGCACACGAAAAAAGGGGCGCCTCGGCGCCCCTTTTTTTCGTTCTCCGGCTGATCGCCATCAAGCCAGCATGTCGGCCCAAATGTTCTCCGCCCACGAATAGGCGTAAGCCGCCTCGGTGCGGTTGGAATTGGCGGACAAGCCACCCGCCCCCTTGACCGGCACCATCTGCTTTTTGTCTTTGTCATAGGCGTAAACCGCCGAGACGTGGCAGGCCTCGTCGGCATCCACAAAGCTGTAGCAGGTGTTGGCGTAAATCGGCTGTGCCGGCAGCCCTTGGCCCTGGGTCATGGCGACGATGGCGGCGGCACAGGTCTTGGCGTGCTGGTTGGCCATGAAGCCAGACTTGGGCATGCCGGGTGTCGCCGCAATCGCGTCGCCCAAGACGTGTACGTTGGGCACGACTTTGGATTCGTAGGTCAAGAAGTCCACGTCACACCAGCGGTCGTTGATGTTGGCCAGCCCCGCGTCACGCGCAATCGCACCGGCTTTCATGGCCGGAATGACGTTCAAAACATTGGCCTTGACGTCTTCGCCCAACTCGAACTTCAAGGTGCCCGAGGCCACATCGACGTCGTCGAGCTTGTGGTTGGGGCGGTACTCCAAAATGCCTGGGTACTTCTCAGCCCATGCCGCCTTGAACAACTTGCCTTTGGCGGTCACGTCTTTGTGCGGATCAAGAATCAACACTTTGCTGCGGGGTTTGTTTTTCTTGAAGTAGTCAGCGACCAGACTGGCACGCTCGTAGGGCCCAGGGGGGCAGCGGTACGGCGAAGGCGGCACCGCAATGGCGAACACCCCGCCATCGGGCATGGCTTGCAGTTGCTTGGCCAGGGTCACGGTTTGGCCACCCGCCTTCCAGGCGTGCACCACGCGGGTTTGGGCCATGACGTTGTTCAAGCCCGGGATGTTTTCGTACATGAAATCCACACCCGGCGACACGATCAAGCGGTCATAGGCCAGCTCTTGCCCGCCCGCCAATTTGACTTTGCGCTTGCCCGCATCAATGGCCACCACCATGTCTTGTACGACCTTGACGCCGTGGCGCTTGGTCAAGTTGTCATAGGGCGTGGTGATGTCTTTCATGCCCTTCAAGCCTGCAACCACCAAGTTGGACAGGGGGCAGGAGTAAAAAGCCGTATTGGGCTCGACCATGGTCACGTCCAACTGTCCGTTGGACCACAAGCGCAGGTACTTGGCTGCCGTGGCGCCAGCGTAACCGCCGCCAATCACCACCACTTTGGCTTGCGCGCCCTTGCCCACCGCTGCACAGCCGGCAAAACCTGTGGCCAGCAGCGCAGCCGACCCACCACCCAAACCTTGTAATAAAGCACGTCGTTTCATTGTTCAGCTCCAGTCTTGTTGGGGGTCATTTCTGCGCAGCGAAATACGCAGCGATCTGTGCCAGTTGTTCGTCGGTGTAGCCTTTGGCGATCTGATGCATGATCGTGCCTTGGCGCTCACCGCGCTTGTGTGCCAACAAGCTGTCCAACGTGGTTTTGGCGTCGGCGCCGGCCAAGCGGACATTCGCGCCGACCGCGTGACCGTTGGTCCCGTGGCAGGTTGCGCAAGCCGCTGCCCACAGCTTGACTTGCAGTTCGTCCGCGTGGGCACTCGGCACCGCCATTGCGAATGAGGCCAGCAGCATGGCGCTGGCCCAATGGGAAAGGCGTTTCATTCAAGGTCTCCTGATTTTTGGGTGAGATGCGAATAGTTCGCAATGGCAATATATGCAACGATGAATGCAAGCTGAACGGTGTTTACCCGAAGCCGTCGACCACCCTCGCTGAGCGCGAGGCGCTCGCTGCGCTTGCCCCAGTTGCGCTAAGGGTTTGGGCCACCATGAACTGAAGCTTGCGCACCGTGAGCCCGAGCGTCACCCACAGGCTGGCGTTTTGCCCGCGCCTGTGGTCACATCTGCCCATGCTCAACAACGACGAACACCAGTTGCTGGCGCGCATCCGCGCTTTCGCCCAAGACCAAGTGGCCCCAGCGGCAGCAGCGTGGGGCCAAGGCCAAGCGCCCACGGACAGCATCCAAGCCGCAGCCGCCGAATTGGGCATGGCTCAGCTGCGCGTACCCGTGGCACACGGTGGCTTGGGCCACAGCTTTGCGCTGCAAGCGGCGGCTTGTGAGGTGTTGGCGGGTGCGGACTTCGGCTTTGCGATGTCGTGGATCAACAGCCACAACGTCGCGCTCAAGATCGCCCAAAGTGACAACACGGACTTGCAAAGCGAGGTCTTGCCCGACTTGCTGGCCGGCCGCGTCGGCGCATGTACCGCCCTGACTGAACCGGCCAGTGGCTCTGACTTTGGGGGCATCACCACCTGCGCCACGTTGAGTGACCAGGGAGACTGGGTGTTGAACGGCGAGAAGACCTGGATCATCAACGCCCGCTGGGCGCGCTGGTGCATCGTTTACGCGCAAACAGGCGAATGCGGCGACCGCCACGGGATTGCGGCCTTTGTGGTCGACTTGCACGCACCAGGCGTGAGGCCCTACGCGCTGGACTCGGCGGCCGCGCAAACCAGCATGGGCACGGGCGGGTTCCACTTGCAAGCGGTTCGCGTGCCGGCTCATCGGGTGTTGATTGCGCCGGGCTTGGCCTTCAAATCGATCTTGAATGAACTGAATGCGGCGCGCACCTATGTGGCCGCCATGGCTGTGGGCATGCTGGAAGCGGCCTGGCAATGCACCAACGCCACTGGCCATCAGCGCCACAGCTTTGGTCAGCCGCTGCGCAACCACCAAGCCTGGCGCTTCGCGCTGGCGCGCGCCAGCGTCGCGCTCGCGGGCGCACGCGCCCTGGTGCAACAGGCCATTGACGCGGTTGAGCGCCAGCAAGACGCCGCTTTGCTCAGCGCCCAAGCCAAGGTCTTGGCCACCGACGTGTGCCGCGAACAAGTCGCTGCCTTGATGCACTTGATGGGTGCCGAGGGCTTGCGGCCCCAACACCCCTTTGTGCGCCACTTGGCTGCGGCGCAAATCGCCAGCTTGACCGACGGCGCTGACGAAATGCTGTTGGAACGCATCGCCCAGCTCACCCGCTGACCTCAAGCCGCAGCACACACTGGCGCACTGAAGCACCGACATGACACCCCAACTGCAAATCGAACTGCTGGACGAGTTGTTGCAACTGCAGCAAGCGCAGCGCTACTTTTTAGACCCAGACGTGCATGCCTCGCCCAACAGCCGCTACGCTGACCCCCAACGCTTCCAGCTCGAAATGGAGGCCGCATTTCGCGACCTGCCACAAGTCGCTGCCCACGCCAGCGAGCTGCCCAATCCAGGCGATTTTTTGACCCGCGATGTGTCTGGCCAACCTGTGCTCTTGACCCGAGACGCTGGCGGGAAAGTCCATGCCTTTGTCAACGTTTGCCGCCACCGGGGGGCGCAGTTGGTCGGCGAATCCTCGGGGTGCAAAAAGGCCTTCGCTTGTCCTTACCACGCATGGACCTGGTCACACACGGGCGAGCTGCTGCGCGCGCGGCTGGGCGAGGTGGGCTTTCCTGAGTTGAACCCGGCGGATTACGCCTTGCGGCGTTTGGCAGTGGCCGAGCTCGGTGGCTTGATTTGGGTGCGGCCTCAGCTGAATGCAGCGCCTGAGGCCGCAGCCGACATCGACGCTTTTGTCCAACCGCTGTTGGCCGATTTGGCTTGGTTGGACATGGCCCAACTGGGCATCGCCACCCAGCACACGCAACGCGTTGAGGCCAACTGGAAACTCATCGTCGAAGGCGGCATCGAGGCCTACCACTTCAAGGTCGCCCACCGCGACACCATTGGCCCGCATTTCATGGACAACCTGTCCAGCTACCGCATGCTGGGCCCGCACATGCGCTCGGTTTTGCCGCGCGCCTCACTGCCCACCTTGGCCACACAAGCCAAGGATCAGTGGGACATCCGCGCCCACGCCAACGTGCTGTACAACGTGTTTCCGGGCACCCAGTTCTTGGTCATGCAAGACCACATCGCCTGGGTCACGCTGCGGCCGCTGGCGGTGGACCACAGCGAAGTCACCATCACGGTACTGGTGCCGCAAGACCAATTAGGCGCTGAGCGCCAAGCGCATTGGGCGCGCAACCAGCACATCACCGTGGCCACCTTGAACGAAGACTTTGCGCTGAATGCCGCACAACAACGCGGCGTGGCCACTGGCGCCAACGCCGCGCAAACCTTCGGGCGCTTTGAGGGCGCGCTGCACCGTTTCAACGCCGAGGTCGAGCGCTGCATCAGCCCACCCGAGCAAACAGCGATCTGAGTCGCGGCCTGTTGGCCGCCTCAGCGCGGCAAAGCGCCGCAAAGGCGCGGCTTCACTCGCCTTTGAACACCGGCTTTTGTTTGGCCAAGAATGAGTCGATGCCGTGCGGGCCATCGTGGGTGCGCATCATGGCAGCAATCGAGCGCGTCTCCTTGTCCATTTGGCTTTCCAAGCTGGCGGTGTAGGCGCTGTCGAGCAAGCGCTTGACGCCGCCATAAGCCTGCGTGGGACCATTGGCGAATTGCGCAGCCAGCGCACGGGCTTCGTTCAGCAAGTCTTCGGGTGCGACCACACGGGTGACCAGGCCCCAGTCTTGCGCCTCGGCCGCCGTCAACACGCGGTTGGTCAGCATCAGCTCTTTGGCCCGCAGCAAGCCCACGTATTTGGCCAAAAAGTAAGTCGACGAGCCATCGGGCGTCAAGCCAGAAGCGGTGTAGGCCGAGACAAACTTGGCCTTCTCCGAGGCCAAGATGATGTCGCCCGCCAGCGCCAGCGAAAAGCCGCCCCCACCGGCTGCGCCGTTGACTGCGGTGATGACGGGCGCGTTTTGGTGGGCGAAGCGCGCCAGGGCGCTATGCAACATGGCCGCCATGCGCGTCACATGGGCCGGCTTGTTGGTGGCGGCTGAGAACTCGGCCAAGTCGCCACCGGCGTTGAACATCTTGCCTGCGCCCGTGATGATGATGGCGCGCGCGCCTTCGGCTTCGCAGCGGCAAGCCGCTTCAAACAACTCGTCGGCCATCTGCGCGTTCAAGGCATTGGCGTTGTTGGGGCGGTTCATGGTGATTTCCACCACACCATCGGCCATCTGCCAAATCAAGGTTTCGTAGTTCATCGGTGCACGCCTCACTTGGCCGCAGCAAAGCTGCCGCTCAACATGCCTTCCAAACGCTGACGAATCAAGGCGTCGGCCTCGGCCATGATGCGGTCAATCAGCGCCTTGCACGTAGGCACGTCGTTGATCAAACCCGCGACCATGCCGCAGGACCACGCGCCCGCTTCCATCTCGCCGTTGATCATGATGCGTGGATACACGCCAGCCACTTCGTCGATGATGTCTTCAAACTTGATCTGATCACCCAAGGCTTTCTCCTTGGCCAACAAGCGCTCAACCGCCTCGTTGGTGATCACGCGCTCGGTGTTGCGCAGCGGGCGCATGACCAAGCGGGTGTCCAATTCGGAGGCCGCAACAATCGCGTCTTTGACGCGTTGGTGCACCGGCGCCTCCTGGGTGGCAATGAAGCGTGTGCCCATGTTCATGCCCTCGGCCCCTAAGGCCAGTGCCGCCACCAAGCTGCGGCCATCGGCCATGCCGCCCGATGCAACAAACGGAATCTCCAACTCATCTGCAGCGCGCGGCAGCAAAATCATGTTGGGAATGTCGTCTTCGCCAGGGTGTCCGCCACACTCGAAGCCGTCCACCGACACCGCGTCACAGCCGATGGCCTGGGCCTTGAGCGAGTGGCGCACCGAGGTGCACTTGTGGATGACCTTGATGCCCGCGTCTTTCAAATATGGCAAAACCTCAACGGGGTTGCGCCCCGCCGTCTCGACCGCCTTGACGCCGCCTTGGATGATGGCCTTGACGTAGCCGGGGTAGTCGGGCGAACTGACGGTGGGCAAGAAGGTCAGGTTCACCGCGAACGGTTTGTCCGTCAGGTCTTTGCACTTGGCGATTTCGTTGGCCAAGTCGCCCGGCGTCTTTTGCGTCAAGCCCGTGATGCAGCCCAAGCCGCCTGCGTTGGAGACAGCGGCGGCCAACTCGGCAAAGCCCACGTAGTGCATGCCCCCTTGGATGATGGGGTGCTCGATGCCAAACAATTCAGTGATGCGGGTCTTCATGCGTGGGGTCTCCAAAAATTCGAATCATTCAAAAACGTTGTTGTTCTCGCTCATGTACAGCGAGCGCTGGGGCTTGGCGAGCACGCGCTGCAGCATGGGCTCGAAAAACGACAAGGGGTAGGTTTCGCCCTCGGGATCAAAGGCGGGCGCGTCAAAGGCTTCGATGAACTCCATGGTGCGCGCGTGGTGCGGATGGTCTTTGTACTGATCGCGCATGTGGCGGTCCAGCCCCAGATACTCAAAGAAGTAGTAACCCTGAAAAATGCCGTGGTGCTTGACCATCCAGTGGTTGGCTTCGCTGACATAAGGCTGCAAGATGGTGGCGGCCAAATCGGCGTGGTTGCTCGGGCCCAGGGTGTCGCCGATGTCGTGCAACAGCGCGCAGACCACGTACTCCTCGTCTTTGCCGGCCTGGTGCGCCAGGGTTGCGGTTTGCAAGCAATGCGTCAAGCGATCCACCGGAAAACCCCCGCAGTCGTCTTTGAGCAGCATCAGGTGGTCCATGATGCGGCGATAAAGCTGGCCCGAGAAGGCCTTGGCCTCGGTCGCAATCACGGTCCAGTCGGCGGCGGTGCCGTCCTTCATGTGGTGAAACTGGGCGCGCTCGTGGGTGGCTTCGGACATGACACGGTCTCCTTGGGTTGTTTGCGAACATTCTCGCGGCCCCAAATCACGGGTCAATGCCGCAGGCGACAGGCGCTCCAATGCCCAAACACCCTCCCCCAACGAAAGCCGTCAGACCGCCGGGTCACGCATCTCCCAGCGAATCACGTCAATCGCCGCCAACAGTTCGCTGGACAAGGTCGTGCCCCAAGCGTCCAAATCTTCATCCAGTTGAGCCAGCGAGGTCACGCCAATGATGGTGCTGGCCACGCGCCAATTGGTATAGCAATAGGCCAGCGCCATTTGGCTGGGCGTCATGCCGTGTTCAAGGGCCAGGGCGTTGTAGCGGCGCGCCGCCTTCAAGGCATCGGCCCGGCCCCAGCGCTGTTTGCGTACGCTTTCATACTCGGCAATGCGTCCTTGCTTGGGCGCGTCGGGGCCGGTGGTGCCGCCCACGTCGTACTTGCCCGTCAACAAGCCAAAGGCCAAGGGTGAATAGGCCAGCAATGACACACCCAAGCGGTGACAGGTTTCGTCCAAGCCGTTTTCAAAGCTGCGGTTGAGCAAGCAATAAGCGTTTTGCACCGTGGCCACGCGCGGCAACCCGTGCGCGTCGGCCAAGCGCACAAACTCGTGCACACCATAAGGCGTCTCGTTGGACACACCCACCGCACGCACCTTGCCCGCTTGAACCAACTCGGCCAATGCCTCAAGTTGCTCGCGCATCGGCGTTTGGCTGGTCTCTTTTTTGGGGTCGTAAGCCAAGTTGCCAAAGGCCGGCACATGGCGCTCTGGCCAATGGATTTGGTAGAGGTCAATGACCTCGGTTTGCAGCCGACGCAAACTGCCCTCGACCGAAGTCCGAATGTCTGCCGCCGTCAAGCCCTTGCCCTCGCGCACCCAAGGCATGCCCCGCGAAGGCCCGGCCACCTTGGTCGCCAACACGATGCGCTCACGTACGCCAGGGCGCGCCGCCAACCAGCGGCCAATGATGGTTTCCGTCGCGCCGCAAGTCTCGGCCTTGGTCGGCACGGCATAAATCTCTGCGGTGTCGATGAAGTTGACACCCCGCTCCAGGGCACGGTCCAAAATCTCGTGCGCCGCCGCCTCGTCCACCTGCTCACCAAACGTCATGGTGCCCAAACAAATGGGGGGGACGAGCAGGCCGCTGCTGCCCAAAGGGCGCAAGGCAAATGCTTCGTTCATCGTTGCTCCTGTGTTGGCCAGCCTGCGGCAAACGGCGGGCGGCACAAGCGGCTTATTTTGTGCCATGCAACGCGATGGCGAAATCCATGCGTTGAAAACCCCCACAGGGCTCAAACGCTGCACGACACCCGCACGTTCATCGGTCCACCTTCAGCACCCGCCTCGGGGCACTCGAGCTGCAAACGCACAGCCAAGCCAGACCGCCCCGCCTTCAGCCGGAAGAGGCGGTGAGCCGCGAGCGCTGGCGGGCGGTGTGCATGGCATCCAGGGTGATTTTGCGCACCTCGATCTTGCTTTGTTCGATGTGTGCTTTGAGCAAGCGCACGGCCTCAGCGCCGCGCCGCTCCAGGATCGCGCGCAAGATGCGGCCGTGCTCCTCGTAAGTCGCCGTGATGCGCTCGGGCTTCGTGAAGTCCAAGTGGCGAATCAAGCGAATGCGGTCGGTGACCTCCTGGTGGACTCTCTTCATTTCCTGGTTGGCCGCAGCTGCCACCAACTCGCCGTGGAAGGCCTCGTCCATGCGCTCCAAGACCTTGGCCTCACGCTGACGTTGCGCCGGCTTGACCAACCAAACCGCTTGCAAGGGCGCCAAGGCGCTGTGGTCGCTGGCCTTGGCCAAGCGTTGCACGGCGTGGGTCTCGAGCAAGATGCGCAAGTCATACAGCTCGTCCATGACGTCGAAGTCAATCGGACTGACGAACCAGCCCATTTTGGGCAGCACCCCGACAAAACCTTGGTTCTGCAAACGCTGCAGGGCTTGCCGCAGCGGCGTGCGGCTGACGCCCAGCCGCGCCGTGAGATCGGCCTCAGAAAAGCGTGACCCCGGCAGCAATTCAAAGTCAAAAATCATTTGCTTGACCGATTGGTAGACCTGATCGGCCAAAGCGGCCTGCGCTTGGCGGCTGGGGGGCGTGGGGGGCGCGGATGTCATGGCCAGTCGATCATACTGACATGCGCCGCGACGATCTTCCAAGCCCCACCCATGCGCTGCCACACCTGGGTTTGAAAGCCGCGCAGCGGCGTGTCGCTGCGCACAAACTCCACTTGCGCCACCGCGCTGTTGTCGCCAAAACTGTTGATGCGCAGGCCCGCCAAGCGGCGGGTGAAGTTCGGCGGCGGCGTGGCGGCACGAAAGGCCTGCAAGGCTTGCGCGCCCCACTGCTTTTCGGCGATGCCATAGCGCGTCACGCGCTCGTCGTCCCAAAAGAAGTCCGCCAAGGCCGCCACGTCGTTGCTCATCAAGGCCGCCTCATAGGCGTGAAACAAGGCCGTGACCTCAGCCACCACCTCGGGCTGGTTGACCGCTGGGCTGGGTGATTCAGGCATGCGCCGCCTCCTGTTGATGAGCCACATAGGCGCGCCAGCCGCCCCAAGCGCTGATGTCGGTGGCGCCGGACAAGCCTTGCGGCTCGCAGATGAAACCATGCACCCAGGCGCCATCGGCCAACTCGACCTGACCCAAGCCCAAGGGGTGGGGAATCAAGGCCAAGAACGAACCCACCTCGGCCATCGGCATGTCGTAAACCTCGACCGCCACGGCCACGCCGTCCTCGTCCAGCCGCAGCAAACCCGGCTTGGGTGGCTGGGTGTTGGCCAAGGCGTACAAGCGATAGGCTGGCGCCGTGTGCGTGCTGGCCACCCAGCGGCAACCGCGCTCAGTCAGTTGGCCATGCAGCGGCATGCCCTGCAGGTGCGCGCCGACGACGGCCAAGCGCAGCGAGGGCGCGCTGGCTGGGGCATCACACGGCGCCTCGGCCGCTGCCGGCACGCGGGCCACGCCCATGGCTTGCGCGGCCTGCGCTTGCCAACGTGCGCCCCAATCGACCAAGGCCGCATCGCAGCCCCCCGGCGCGATGAAGGTCACGCCAAACGGCAGGCCACTGGCGCTGATGCTGGCGGGCATGGCCAAGGCGCTCCAACCCAGCAAATTGACGAAGTTGGTGTAACGGCCCAAAGCGCTGTTGTGCCCAATGGGGTCTTGCGCGACCTGCGCCAAGGTCGGGCAAGTGGGCGCCGTGGGCAGCATCAAGACGTCGACCTCATGCCACAGCGCAGCCGCCCGCTCGGCGCGCTCGGCCAAGGCGTATTGCGCGCGAAAGGCATCGGCGGCACTGAAGGCCGTTGCCGCACTGATCACCCGGGCCACGGTGGGGTCCAAGGCCTCGGGCTGTGCCGTCATCAAATCGGCCACCACGGCGTGGCGTTCGGCCACCCAGGGGCCCTCGTACAGCAGGTGTGCCACCGCGCTCAAGTCGTCCATGGCGACGCGAACGGGGGTCACGCCCATGGCCGCCAACTGCGCTTGCGCCGCTCGGTAGGCGACGTCAAAGCCCAGCTCAGCGTCCAAGCCAGGGTCTTCAATCACGCCCACGCGCAAGGCCCGGCCGACCTGCCCCAACCAAGCTGATTTCGGCTGGGCATGGCGCAGAGGCGCCGTGCTGCTGGGCCCGGCCATCGCGGCCATGACGGCCCCAGCCTCGCGCACATCCAAGGCAAACACCGAGACCACATCCAGGCTCTTGCAGGCGGGCACGA
>JALRFN010000137.1 GCA_023268425.1 Burkholderiaceae bacterium
ATGCCCTTGCACATGATGTAGGACAGGATGGCGCCTGACGAGCCCACCAGCGCGCCCGTGATCAGAAGGGCGGTGTTCTCAAGGGTAAAGCCCAGCGCCGCCGCGGCCCAGCCCGAATAGGAGTTGAGCATGGACACCACCACCGGCATGTCGGCACCGCCAATCGGGATGATGATCAACACACCGAGCACAAAGGCCAGCAAGACCATCAGGTAGAAGGCGAAGTGGCTTTCGGTGAACATGAAGATGAGGCCCAAGCCCACCGTGACCAGACCCAAAATCAAGTTGACCTTGTGCTGGCCGGCAAAAACCACGGGCGCCCCTTGGAACAAGCGGAATTTGTACTTGCCCGAGAGCTTGCCAAACGCGATGACCGAGCCGCTGAAGGTGATGGCACCAATGGCCGCACCCAAGAACAACTCCAAGCGGTTGCCGGTGGGAATTTCCGCGCCCTTGGCGGTGATGCCAAAGGCATAGGGTTCAACGACCGCCGCGACAGCGATGAACACCGCCGCCATGCCGATCATGGAGTGCATGAAGGCGACCAACTCGGGCATCTTGGTCATCTCGACGCGCTTGGCCATGATGGTGCCGGCGGAGCCGCCAATCAGCAGACCCAAGATCACCCAGCCCAAATCGCCCACTGAGCCCGAGAGCTTGACGATCAGCGCCGCGGTGGTCACCGCTGCGATGCCCATGCCCGCCATGCCAAACATGTTGCCGCGAATCGAGGTGGTGGGGTGTGACAAGCCTTTGAGGGCTTGGATAAAACAAACGCTGGCGATCAAATACAACAGCGTGACGACATTCATGCTCATGCCTGAGTCTCCTGCGCAGCATGCTGCGCTTGGGGTGGTTGTGCCATGAGGGCGCGCATGTGGCGAAAACCCCAGGCTTCTAGCCCGAGGGTCAGCGCGCCCAAAATCCAGCCAATCAAGGGGCTGGCCAACTCAGCGGCCACGATGCCGATGAAGCTGGCGTTGATGAGTCCGATCGCCCCAACGGCGATGCGCAGCCCCGCGTTCATTTACTTGCGCTCTTTCTTCTTGAACATCTCCAGCATGCGCCGGGTGACCAAGAAGCCGCCAAACACGTTGACCGCCGCCAAAGCCACTGCGGCCACGCCCATGAACTTGCCGAAGCCTGTTTCGGTCAGGCCCGCAGCCAACATGGCGCCGACGATGACAATCGCAGAGATCGCGTTGGTCACTGCCATCAGCGGCGTGTGCAGCGCGGGTGTGACGTTCCAGACCACGTGGTAGCCCACATAGATGGCCAGCACAAAAATGATGAGGTTGATGAGGGTGTGATCGACCATTTCCATGTCATTGGCTCCGTTTCACTTCGCCGCCTTGTGTCATCAAACACGCAGCGACGATGTCGTCTTCCATGTCCACCGTCAGCGCCGTGGCATCCTTGGGCAGCACCAGTTTCAAAAAGTCCAACACGTTGCGCGCATACAAGGCCGAGGCGTCAGCGCCCACGCGCGCAGCCAAGTTGGTCTCGCCCACAATGCGCACACCATGCACCGTCACCGTCTGGTCGGCCACCGTCAGCGGGCAGTTGCCGCCGCCGTTGGGGCCCTTGCCTGCGGCAATGTCCACGATGACCGAGCCCGGTTTCATGGCCTTGACCATGTCTTCGGTGATCAGCGTGGGCGCGGCGCGCCCCGGGATCAAAGCGGTCGAGACCACGATGTCAGCGGCCGCGACACGCTTGGCCACTTCGACCTTTTGACGGTCCAGCCAGCTTTGCGGCATCGGGCGGGCGTAACCCCCGACGCCTTCTGCGGCTTCGCGCTCTTCGTCCGTCTCATAAGGCACGTCAATGAACTTGCCGCCCAGACTTTCGATTTGTTCTTTGACACTCGGGCGCACGTCCGAGGCCTCAATCACCGCGCCCAAGCGCTTGGCTGTGGCAATGGCCTGCAAACCCGCCACACCCACACCCAAGATCACGACGCGCGCAGCTTTCACTGTGCCCGCCGCGGTCATCAACATGGGGAAAAAGCGCTGGTATTCATTCGCCCCCATCATCACGGCCTTGTAGCCAGCGACGTTGGCTTGGCTGGACAAGACATCCATGCTTTGGGCCCGCGTGGTGCGTGGCGCGGCTTCCAGGGCAAACGCCGTGAGGCCGGCGGCGGCCATGCTTTGCAGGCCTTCGGCGTTGAAGGGCTCCAACATGCCGACCAAGGCGGCGCCTGACTTCATCTGTTGCAGTTCAGCAGCCTGAGGCAAGCGCACTTTGAGCACCAAGTCGCAGCCCAAGGCGCCAGCGGCGTCGGTGATTTGCGCGCCCACTGCCGTGTACGCCTCGTCCACGACGCTGGCGGCCACGCCAGCGCCACTTTGCACCAAGACCGTGTGGCCTTGGCCAACCAATTTCTTGACGGTTTCGGGGGTTGCGGCCACCCGGGTTTCGCCCGCCAGAGTCTCGGCGGGTATGCCAATTTGCATGGTGTGCTTCTCCTTGCCTGGTTGAGGCGCGCAACGCACCCCAAGCAGCGGCTGACCCACTGCCAGCCACCTTGCGCGGCAATATATCAGTATTCACTGATAAATGAGTCCCGGGCTTACCCTGTATGCGCCCCGTGGGCGCGCCAGATGGGTTGATCCCTTATGGCCTTGTTTCAGGCATGCGCGTTCGACAACTGCAAGCCCGATCCTGTCTCACTCATGAAGGGGTGAATCGCGCTTAGGACCAATGATTTGAACCATTGCTGAGCTTCATCTTTTGACGTGCGCCGCGCAACGTAGAGGGCGTGGTCAATGGGGCTAACGTCAAACGGTGTGGGCAATTCGGCCAAGCCCCAAGCTCGCAACTGACTGCGCATCACGGCGTGCGGCAAGGTGGCGATCAAGTGGCTCTCGCTTAACGCGGGGGCAACGGCTGAAAAGGAGGGAACACGCACAGCGATTTTGCGCCTCAGGCCGAGGCTGGAGGCCGCCTCATCCACCGGATTGCGTTGAGCATCTGGGAGGCCCACTTGGATGTGTGGCCAAAGGCTCCAGGCATCGACTCCCCAGTCATCTTGGGCGGGGTGGTTTTGAGACACGAAACAGCGCCATTCGAGACGGCCAATCTGAAGCGCCTCCACACCAGGGTGCCAATTCGTCAAGCTGGGGCCAATCATCAGATCAACCTCCCCATCCAGCAGCGCAGCGAAGTTCTTGACCCCGATGTCGAGCCATTCCAACTGGGCTTGCGGTGCGGCAGCTCT
>JALRFN010000356.1 GCA_023268425.1 Burkholderiaceae bacterium
ATCAGGCCTCGGCCATACCCACTGCAGCGTCCATGTCCACCGCCACAATGCGCGACACACCCTGCTCTTGCATGGTCACGCCAATCAACTGCTGGGCCATTTCCATGGCGATCTTGTTGTGGCTGATGAACAAAAATTGGGTTTCCGACGCCATGCGGGCCACCAACTTGGCGTAGCGCTCGGTGTTCGCGTCATCCAGCGGCGCGTCCACCTCGTCGAGCAAGCAAAACGGCGCTGGGTTGAGCAAGAAAATCGCAAACACCAAGGCAATCGCGGTCAAGGCTTTTTCGCCACCAGAAAGCAGGTGAATGGTTTGGTTTTTCTTGCCCGGCGGCTGCGCGATCACCTGCACGCCCGCATCCAAAATCTCTTCGCCCGTCATGACCAACTTGGCGTTGCCACCGCCGAACAAGTCGGGGAACATGCGGCCAAAGTGCTCATTCACGGTGTTGAACGTCGACTGCAACAACTCGCGGGTTTCGGCATCAATCTTGTGGATCGCGTCCTCCAAGGTGTTGATCGCATCGAGCAAGTCTTCGGTTTGCGCGTCCAAAAAGGTCTTGCGTTCTCGTGCCTCGGACAGCTCTTCCAAGGCCGCCAAGTTGACGGCGCCCAAGCTGTTGATGTCGCGCTGCAAGCGGTCGATCTCGCCTTGCAACCCCCACAGCTTGACACCGCCTTCAACAATGCTGGCGGCCACGGCCTCCAAATCAGCTTGTACCTCAGTCAGGGCTTGGCTGAACTGCTCGACCGCCAAATTCGCTGCCTGCTCCTTCAAGCGCATTTCGGTGATGCGCTGGCGCTGTGGCTCCAGCGCGTGCTCAACTTGCAAGCGACGTTCGTCACTGGCACGCAGCTTGGCACTCAAATCTTCGTACTGGCTGCGCTGCGCCGCCAGCGCTTTTTCGGCTTCGGCTTTGCGCTCCAAGGCCTCGTGCAAGCCCCCCTGCGCCGAGGCGTCTGACAAGGCGGTGAGCTCGTCGACCACGCGGGCGTGTTCTTCGCTGGCGTTGTGCTGCTGGGCTTCGGCGGTTTGCGCGCTGCGCTGCAGCTCGCCGCGCCGGGCTTGCAAGGCACGTTGCGAAAACGAAGCCTCTTGCGCGCTGCGCTCCAGGGTGCGCAACTGCTCACGCGCTTGACCCAAGACACGCTCAGCTTCCATCACCTGTTCGTCCAAACGCGCATGGCGCTCTTGGGCTTCGCCCAATTGCATGTCCAACTGCTCGAAGCGGGCCTCGGCCTCGAAGCCGCGCTCGCGCAAGGCTTCTTGGGCTGCCACGATTTCGCCCAAATCATCACCCAGCTGCGCGCTGCGCGCCTGCGTTTGCTCGACCTGCTGCTGCAGTTGCATGGCCTGCACCTGCGCTTGGTGCGCTGCCGTTTGCGCCGCACTGGCTTGGCTGCGCACGCCCTGCAACTGTTGCGCCGCTTCGTTGTAGCGGCTCTCCGCGCGCACTTGCGCGGCTTGCGCCTCTTGCACCATCAGCGCCTGCGCACGCAGTTGCTTGTCAAGGTTTTCAATCTCTTGCGCACGGCCCAACATGCCGGCTTGCTCTTCGTCTTGCGCGTAAAAGCCCACACTGTTGGCCGTCACCACGTGACCTTGGCGCACCACAATGCACTCTCCCGCAGCCAACTGGCTGCGCGCTCGCACCGCCTCATCCAAGCCCTCAGCCACCCAGACCCCGGCCAACCAATCGGTCATGACCGCCATCAAGCCCGCGTCATGCAATTGCAGCTTGGACAACAAGCTGGGCAACTTACCGGCCGGTGCTTGGCCCGCGGCATTGGGCGTTGAGTAAAAGCTCAATTTGACGCCGGGTGCATCGTGGGCAAACCCAGCCGCCATCTCCAAACGCCCCATGCTCAACGCCGCCATGCGCTCGCGCAGTACCGACTCCAGCGCCATTTCCCAACCTGACTCGACGTGCAGGCTTTGCCACAGTGGGGTCAAGTGGTTCAGGCCGTGTTTTTCTAACCACGGGGCCAAGGCATTGTTGGCTTGCAGCTTTTCTTGCAAGGCCTTGAGCGCTTGTTGGCGGGCACTCAAATCGGCCTGTTTGTGCGAGGCCGCGTTCAAAGCCTGTTGCGCTTCGCGGCGCGCTTCGTCCAGCTGCGGCAACTCGGTCTGCAAGGCGTCCAAACGCGCTTGCAACTCATCAAAAACCGCTTGGCTTTCCTCAGCTTGGGTTTTGGCCGCATGCAAACGTTCGGTGTCGGGTGCAGCCAGGGCGTTGCGATCGGCGCTGAGGCGTGCGTGGCGCGCTGACAGCTGCTGTTCTTGCTCGCCCATGGCGCGTTGCTCGGCCGCCAACACTTGAATCTGCTGCTGGACTTGACTGACCTCAGCGCGCTGGGTGTTGGCTTGCTGCTGTGCCTGACGCAATTGGTCTTCGAGCTGCGGCAAGGCCATTTGCTGCTCGTCCAATTGCGCTTGCAAAATCTCCAGTTGCTCAGCGGCCTCCTCGTCGGTGCGCGCCAAGCCATCGAGCTCTTGCACGGCCTGCTCTTGCTGGTGCGCCCAATGTTTGACTTGCTCATCCAACTGGGTCAAACGCACTTCCAGGCGGCGGCGGCTTTCGATCACATAACGGATTTCGGCCTCCAACTTGCCCACCTCTGCGGTGGTTTCGTACAAAGCGCCTTGCGCTTGGTTGACCGCGTCACCTGCCGCGTAATGCGATTGGCGGATGTGCTCCAGATCCGCCTCCACGTGGCGCAACTCGGCCATGCGGCCTTCCAAGTCGGTGATCGCCGCTTCAACCTCGGCCTTGACTTTGCTGGCTTCGACTTGGGCATCGTCTCGCTTGAGCATCCACAGCTGCTGCTGCTTCAGGGTAGCGTCGGCTTGCAGGCTCTTGAAGCGCGTGGCGATCTCGGCTTGGCGTTCGAGTTTTTCTAAGTTGGCGTTCAACTCGCGCAAGATGTCTTCCACGCGGGTCAAGTTCTCGCGCGTGTCGTTCAATCGATTGGCGGTTTCGCGGCGACGCTCTTTGTACTTGGAAACCCCTGCGGCTTCCTCCAAGAACAAACGCAGTTCTTCGGGTCGCGACTCGATGATGCGGCTGATCGTGCCCTGACCAATGATGGCGTATGCGCGTGGCCCCAAGCCCGTGCCCAAAAACACGTCGTGCACATCACGGCGGCGCACGGTTTGGTTGTTGATGAAATAGCTGCTGTTGCCGTCGCGGGTCAAAACGCGGCGCACCGCGATTTCGCCGTATTGCGACCACTGGCCGCCTGCACGGTGGTCGCTGTTGTCAAAGACCAATTCCACACTGGCGCGGCTGGCGGGTTTGCGCTGCGTCGTGCCATTGAAAATCACGTCTTGCATGGATTCGCCACGCAGTTCCGACGCTTTGGACTCACCCAGCACCCAACGCACAGCGTCCATGATGTTGGACTTGCCACAGCCATTGGGCCCCACCACGCCGACGAGTTGCCCTGGCAATTCAAAGTTGGTGGGCTCCACGAAGGACTTGAAGCCAGAGAGCTTGATGGACTGAAGACGCACGGTCGAAATGAAACGTTTGGACTGACAAAAAAACCCGCCAAAGGCGCGCAAAACTGACCAACTATACCGTGTCAGCGACCGCGCTCCTGCCCACCGCCGCGGCCAAGCCGCCAAGCCCCGCTGAACGCAAAAACGGCACCTCGAAAGGTGCCGTCTGGTCATGGGCTAACGCCCAATCTGGGCTTATTCGCCGCGCTGGCCACGCCACTGGCGCAGCCAGTCTTTGGCCAATTCACCAGCAGCTTCGCGTGCACCCAGGCCAAAGGCCAAGGCCACCGCGACCGCCACGGCGCCCATGGTCAGACCAAAGGCCAAGTTCACGATGTCGTCGGCCAATCCCATGGCGCGCAAGCCCATGGCCAAGACCAAGGCCAAAATGCCCACACGCGCCGCCCCGGCCAGACCGCGCGAACGCGCACCGGCGGCTTTGTCAATGGCACGGTGAGCCAAATTGGCCAACCAAAAGCCCACACTCAAAATCACACAACCCATCAACACGTCCGCGCCAAAAGCCACGAATTGCGCGACCAGGCCGCTGACTTGCGAAAACCCGAGCTGATTGGCCGCTTCCACGCCGGCGAACAACATCACGAAAAACAAAGCCACCCGCCCGACCACACGCGACAAGGCGGTCTTGGCAAAGGCGTGACTCAAGCCCACATGCTGCGGCCACTGATCCACACCCACACCCGCCAAAACCTTGGCCAACAAGTCGGTGACCAAGCGCCCCAAAACCCAGGTCAAGCCCAAAATCAAACTGGCCCCCAAGACCTTAGGCAGAGTGGACAGAATCATGCGCAGCATGTCACTGGCGGGTTGCGCCACGGCGGCGATGTTCAAGGCGTCCAAAGCGGCGATCAGCGCCGGCAACAACACCATGACAAAGACCAACAAACCACCCATGTGGGACAAAGCGGTGCTGCCCTCAGCTTGACTCCAACGGTCCACGCCCAAGGAGTGCAGCAACTGAGTCACCAAATGCTTGAGGATTTTGGCCACCACCCAACCCACGCCCGCGATCACCACGGCCGCAAAAACGTTGGGCACAAAACCCAAAGCCTCATTGAGCAAGCTGTTCAATGGCGTCAGCAAAGCGGTCAGCCCCAGGGCATCGAGGATGGCGGGCAAGAACAACAGCACCACGATCCAAAACAGCAACTGACCCAGCGTCTCCCCCATGGGGCTCATGTTGGCCGCCTCGGAGAGCTTTTCATCGATCTGGCTGGCGTTCATCAACTTGTTGGTCAAAGCCCGCACCACGCTGGCCACAATCCACGCCACCAGCGACAGCAAGGCGCCGGCCACCAAATGGGGCACAAAGCCCACAAATTGGGCGGTCATCTCACCCAGCGGCCCCGCGCCCATGCCCAGCTTGAGTCGGTCCATGGCCACGCCCAAGACCGCCAGCAGAACGCCCCAAAACACGGCCAAGCCGGCGATGCCCTCTAAATCAAAACCGCTGCCCAGCACTTGACTCAGGCGCGCGTTCAAGGCAAACCGACGCAGCGCCGTGCGCACCAAACCGCGAGCAACGACGGCCACCAGCCAACCCAACAGGACGATCAACAAGGCCGTGGCCCAGTTCATCACTTGTTCGCTCACCCCCTCGGGTAAGTTCGTCCAAAATTGCTCCATGATGACCTCCGTTTAGAAACAAATACCTACAAAGTATCGCCACTCGTATTCATCAGGTCAAATCAACCCCGTGAAAAACCACACACTTGAAGGCCATCACCCCCGCTATTGATCAGCATGATCACCACAAGTGGCGCAAAACACGCCCCGAGCAAAGGCCGCGCGCTCAAGCTGCGGCGGAGGTGGGCGCTGTGCTTTGTCGGCGACCATGCGCCAATGGACCGAGGGCATCAACGGCCAATCGATGCCAAAAGATTTCGCGGCGGGGTTTTGACATTCGAGCGCGCGTTTCGCTGGCGCTGCCCGGCGCCCACTTCGCCTGAGCGCAGCGCGCGCATGCTTTGCTGCGAACGAGTGTGACGAACAAAACCAAGGCTGGCGAACCCTGCAATGAGGCGGGCCGTGCATGGGATCAACAAAGGAAAGGTCGTGCAGCGCTGGTCAAGCCTGCGCCACACCCAGTCGACCCGTCAATGGGCCTTCGCCCGTTCAGTCAGAGGCTCCGACACTTGCATGGACGCCCGCCTTCCAACGCGCGGCCAAGCATCGGTCTAGCGCTCAGAGAAAGCGCTTGGCGTGCGCGTCGCGCAGCAGGTTTTTCTGCACCTTGCCCATGGTGTTGCGTGGCAGTTCGCTGACCACCTCGCAGTGCTTGGGCACTTTGTAATTGGCCAGCTGTTGCTTCAAACTGGCCAATACGGCCGCCGCATCGAGCTTGGCGCCAGGCCTGGCCACCAGCACCGCCACCCCCACTTCGCCAAAGTCAGGGTGCGGCGCGCCCACCACTGCGCTTTCCGCCACACCGGGCAAGTTGTTCAAGTAAGACTCGACCTCGGCAGGATAGACGTTGTAGCCGCCACTGATGATCAAGTCTTTGCTGCGCCCCACGATGGTGACGTAACCATCGGCGTCGATTTTGCCCACATCGCCGGTTTTGAAATAACCATCCGCCGTGAACTCCTCGGCGGTCTTTTCGGGCATTTGCCAGTAGCCCGCAAACACGTTGGGGCCTTGCACCTGAATCGCGCCAATCTCGTCGGTGCCCAGGCTTTGGCCCGCGTCATCGACCACACGCAGGCTGACGCCCGGCAAGGGAAAACCGACCGTACCAATGCGCTTTTCGCTCAGGCCGCCGTGGCGAACATCTGCGGCGTAGGGGTTGGAGGTGAGCATGACGGTTTCGCTCATGCCGTAGCGTTCCAAAATCGTGTGGCCGGTGCGCTCGCGCCAGGCCTCGTGGGTCTCCACCAGCATGGGCGCCGAGCCCGAGACGAACAAGCGCATGTGCGCGGTGGCCTCGGGCGTCAGTGCCGCCTCGGCCAACATGCGGGTGTACAGCGTGGGCACCCCCATGAACACCGTGCCTTTGGCCATGTGCGCAATTGCCGCCTTGGGGTCAAATTTGTCCATCCAAATCATCGGGCTGCCATTGATCAGGGCGCCGTGGATGGCCACGAACAAACCGTGGACATGGAAGATGGGCAACGCGTGAATCAACACATCGCCGTTTTGCCAGCCCCAGTAGGTCTTCAAGACTTCAGCGTTGGAGCGGATGTTGGCGTGGCTCAACATCGCGCCCTTGGAGCGCCCGGTCGTGCCGCTGGTGTAAATGATGACCGCCAAGTCGTCGGCCTTGACCGCCGCCACCCGGTGCGTGCGCTTGCAGTGCGCAGCGCGCTCCAAAAGGCTGCCCGTGCGGTCATCGCCCAGCGTGAAGACGTTTTGCACCCCCGCCTTGAACGCGATCTTGCTCACCCAGCCAAAATTGGCTGGACTACAGACCACCACCGCGGGCTGGGCGTTGTCAATGAAATAGCCAATTTCGCCGCTTTGGTAAGCCGTATTCAGGGGCAAAAAGACGTAGCCCGCGCGCAGCGTGGCCAAGTACAACATCATGGCCTCGACCGATTTGTCGACCTGCACCGCGATGCGGCTGCCCTTGGGAATCTTCAAGCCATCGAGCAAGTTGGCCAACATGGCCGAGGCCTCGTCCAGGTCACGCCAGCTGTACGCCAAGTTGCCTGCCCAGACCGCCGTTTGATCCAGATCTTTCGGGAAAGACTGGCGCAGGGTTTGAAAAAAGTTGTTCGCACTCATGCTGTTCTCAAAAGAAAAAAGGTGAGCGACACAGCCCACCAGACACGCATGGCCGAATCACTTCAGCCACTTTTTGACCTCACGCGAGTGACTCACGTGACGATCGACAAACTCTTGATGTCGGGTTTCCACGTCGTCCAAATCGTAGAGATAGTTGACCATCACCGACAGCGACTGCTTCAAGCCGTTTTTAGACAAATCGCCGCCAACATTGATGCGCTCCAAGCGGGCGCCATTGTCCAAATGAAAGCGCGCCACCGGGTCGGCCTTGGGGGCATGTGAGCCCTTGACCAAATAATGCGCAGTGAGGCGGGCGAGCGCTTCACGCACCGCTTCGGGTGCGCTTTGCACCGCCTCGGCGCTGAGCGCCGGGTGAGCTGCGCGCCAACTGGCAACACGCGCCAGCGCCTGGGCCACCGTTGGCGGCAACGAGGTCGCGTCAACGCCGTCCAGCCAACGCACCAAACCCGGCACCGGAGACAAGGTGCAGTAGGTCTTGAGGCTGGGCACTTCTTGCGCCAAATGCTGGGCCACACGCTTAATCAAGAAATTGCCCAAGGAGACGCCACGCAAGCCAGGCTGGCAATTGCTGATGCTGTAAAAAATCGCCGTATTGGGTTTGATCACCGCCTCTTGCGCGTCGCCTGAGCGCATGGCAATCAGGGGCGCAATGGCGTCGGGGATGTGGTCGGTGAGCGCCACTTCGACAAAGATCAGCGGCTCACTGGGCAACTGGGGGTGGAAAAACGCGTAGCAGCGGCGATCTGCTTCGAGTCGGCGACGCAGGTGCGCCCAGGAATCGATCGCGTGCACGGCTTCGTGGTCAATGATTTTTTCCAGCAAGGCCGCAGGCGAGTCCCAACTCACCGACTCAAAGTGCAAGAAACCGGGGTTGAACCACGAGGTCAACAGGTGCAGGAAGTCTTGATTCACGGCGTCCAAGCCTTCGCGGTTGCGCATGCACTCCATCAAGGCCACACGCATGTCCAACAGCGTGGCCGCGCCGTCTTTGACCCGATTGATGCGCCGAAACAGCTCTTGGCGAGGGGCCTCGGTGACTGCCGTCAAAGCCGCCAGCTCTTGCGCTTGTGGGTTGTCGACATAGGCCCGCGCGGCCTTCAACACCGCCTCTGTGTCGGGCGCAAACTCGGTGGCCAGTGCGGCAAAAAATGCTTCGCGTTTGGCTTTGCTCAGGCCCCGCCAGGCCAACACCACCGCGCTGGCCAGGTTGTACAAATTGGCTTGACCCCGCTCGGAGACCAGTTGATGGCAAGCTTGCACCAAATCCGAGAAGCCGCCATCGGTTTGCTTGGCGCGACGCGCCATCGCCCACAACTTGCCCAACATACCATCACCCCATCATGGCCTGAGGCAACCAAGTCGCGATCTCAGGGAACACACACAACAACACAATCGCCACCACCATGCACAGCATGAAGGGGAAGGCGCCACGCAAAATCGTGGGCAAACGCACATCCGGCGTGATGCCGTTGATGACAAACAGATTCAAACCCACGGGCGGCGTGATCAGCCCCAACTCCATGTTGATGGTCAGCACCACACCAAACCAAATCGGGTCAAAACCGGCGGCGGTGATGACGGGCAAGATGATGGGCGTGGTCATCAAGATGATGGCCGCAGGCGGCAAGAAGCAACCTGCCACCAGCAACAAGACATTGATGACCGCCAGCAAGACCCAGCGGTTGACGTTGAGCTCAGCCACGGCCTGCGCAATGCTTTGCGTGACCATGCTGGAGGACATGGCGTAGCTGAACAACACCGACATGCCGATGATCATCAGCAACATGCCCGACTCGCGCAGCGCGTCACGCATGATTTGCCAGACCTCGCGCCAATGCCACATGCGGTAAATCAAAATCACCATCACCAAACACAGGGCTGCGCCCACGCCCGCCGCCTCCGAGGGCGTGGCAATGCCGCCATACAAGCTGTAAATGACACCGACAATCACCAACAGCAGCGGCACCAACTTGGGTAACAGCTCCAGTCGTTGCGCGAGCGTGAAATGCTGTTGCGCCAGCGCCGCCACCGTGCCGCGCCGCCAGCTCAAGAACAAGGCCCAGGCGATGAACAAGCCCGTGAGCATCAAGCCCGGCAAGATGCCCGCGATGAACAAACGGCCAATCGAGGTCTCGCTGGCGATGCCATACAAAATCATGGTCACGCTGGGCGGGATCAAGATGCCCAGCGTCCCGCCTGCCGCAATTGCGCCCGTTGCCAAATCGGCGTCGTAACCGCGACGGCGCATTTCGGGAATGCCCATCTTGCCAATCGCCGCGCACGTCGCGGGCGAAGACCCGGTGAGCGCCGAGAACAAGGCGCAAGCACCGATGTTGGAAATCACCAGCGAGCCTGGCACGCGGTACAACCAGCGCGACAAGGCTTCGTACAAGTCGCTGCCTGCCCGCGATGAGGCCACCGCCGCGCCCATGATGATGAACATGGGGATCGACGCCAGCGTGAAGTCATCCAGGCCTGAAAACAAGGTCTCAGGCACGTAGGCCAAAGCCCCCACGCCCTCGTTCATGAGCATGAACAACAAGGCTGTGCCGCCCAGCGCAAACGCGATCGGCATGCCCGAGGCCAGCAGCACCAGGGCCACCGTGAAAATCATGGTTCCCATCACCGCGGGGTTCATACGCCGGTCTCCGTCTCACCCATCACCGCTTGCGGTGGTGTGTTGCTCATGCCAAAAGGCGGCTCGCGGTCGCTGACCAAGGCCCAAATGTCGGCAACGTACTGCAGGCAAAGGAGACCCATGCCCACAGGCACACTCAAATAAGGTATCCACAAACGCGCCCGCCAAATGGACGGCGTGGTCAGGTTGAGTGACCACGCGTCCCACCACCAATGCAGCGAGCTGTAAAACACCGCCGCACAAAACAGCACCGCCAGCGTGCTGGCCAACAGACACAGACGCTTACGCGCAGCGTGACCGAGCATCAAAGGCAGCAAATCCACGTTGACGTGACCTCGCGTCAGCAAGATGTAGGGCGCTCCCAAAAAGGTCGCTGCGATCAAGGCAAAGGTCACAAACTCCGTTTGCCAAATTGACGATTCACCCAAGACCGCGCGCACAAACACCATCTGACAGACCACAAACACCGAACCCAGCATCAAAGCGGCGGCGAAGTAGCCCGTCAGCCGCGAGGCCAGGCTCACCCAACGTGAAAATGCAAGCACAGCCAGCCCTTCTTACTTGACCGCCAAGGCCTTGTCGATCAAAGCCTGACCGCCGGGCACCTTCTCGGCAAAGGTCTTGTAAGACGTCTTGGCCGCCACGGCGCGCCACATGTCGGCTTGCGCCTCGGTCATGTTGACCACCTGCACACCGGCTTTGGTGTAGGCGTCAACCAACTTCTCGTCCAGCTTCTTCGACTGATCGGCGAAGTAGTCTTCGGCCTTCTTGGACGCGGCTTTCAAAGCGGCTTTTTGCGCGTCGTTCAACTTGGCCATGGCTTTTTGCGAAATCAACACCGGCTCGTACATGAACCACAGCGCCTGGTCGCCTGGCGCAGTCAAACATTTCAGTTGCTCGTACAAACGGAACGACACAAAGGAACCTGCCGAGGTGTCGGTGCCCTGCGCCACGCCTTGCTGCAAAGCGTTGTAAACCTCAGACGATGGAATCGACACGATGGACGCACCCGCACCCGCCCACATCTGCGCGAAGGTCGCACCGGCAGAGCGGATCTTCAAGCCGTCAGCGTCCTTGGGCTCCAAAATGCACTTGTCTTTGCCACCAAAGGCGCCCGCCAACCACGCGTCGGCCAGCACTTCCACGCCGCCCTTGTTGATCACGCCGCGAATGTCAGCCATGAAGGGCGAAGCGTTGATGCGCTTGGCGTGGGCGTGGCTCTTGACCAAACCCGGCATCAGCGTGGCACCAAATTCCGGGTGAAAGCCCGAGGCGTAATCCAAAGGCAAGGACGTCATGTCGATTTGCCCGGTCAGCATGGCTTTCCACTGCTCTTTGGGCTTCACCAAGCTGGCACCAGGAAAGACATTGATGGTCAAGCCCACGTTGGCGGCTTGCACCTCGCGAGCGATGATTTGCATCATCTCGTCGCGCACGTCACCCTTGCCACCGGGGAATTGGTGCGAGGCTTTCAACACCACATCGGCGTGGGCAGATGCCAAAACACTGGCGCCGACCATCAGCGCGGCCACGGTTTTCAAAACATGTTTCATTGCGGTCTCCTGGGGTTGTGTTGTATAAAACGTTGCGCATGTTATATGTAACAAACCTTGAGGCGACTCATGGTTTTCCCGCAATCCGTCACCCACATCACGCCCAAAATGAGCAGCAACCGAAAGTCACCTTCACTCGTGCAGCGGGTGCGCGAGCAACTGGAAGACGACATCGTGGAGGGCCGTCTGCGCCCCGGCGTGCAGCTCTACGTCGACGACATCGCCACCCAGTTTGCGGTCTCGCGCACCCCTGTGCGAGAGGCCTTGCAGCAGCTCGAGGCCAGTGGTTTGGTCGAAGTGCTGCCCAAGCGCGGTACCTATGTGTCGTCCTTGAGCGTCTCAACCTTGATCGAAATGTTTGAAGTCATGGCCGAGCTGGAAGCCATGTGCGCCAGTTTGGCGGCACGGCGCGCCGACAGCGCCATGCGCACCGATTTGGCCTTGGCCATGCAAGAGTGTGAGCACCAAGCGCGCGCCGGCGACACCAACAGCTACTACCACGCCAACGAGGCCTTTCACCAATTGGTCTACCAAGCCAGCGGCAACCAGTATTTGATTCAGCAAACCGCCGCCTTGAAAAACCGACTCAAACCCTACCGTCGATTGCAACTGCAGGTGCGCGACCGCATGGGCCAATCGGTGGCCGAACATCGCGCCTTGGTTGAAGCCATTCAGTCCGGCAACACCAACGCCGCGAGCCACGCCGCACGCGACCACGTCCTGGTTCAAGGCCAACGCTTCAATGATTTGATGGCCTTGGTCAGCCAGCGGCAAATGACCAGCGCCTGAGGCGCGCTTCAGCAGCAATGGCCGATAATCTCGGCCCATGAATCCGCTGCTCAACGCCCTTCAGCCCTACCCTTTCGAGCGCTTGCGCGCGCTGTTTGACGGGGTCACGCCCAACGCCGATTTGCGTCCCATCTCTTTGGGCATTGGCGAGCCCAAACACCCCACGCCGGCGCTGATCACCGACACCCTGAGTGCCGAGCAAGCGGGCCTGGCCGTCTACCCAGCCACCGGGGGCACCGCCAGCTTCAAGCAAGCCTGCGCCGACTGGGCGCAGCGCCGTTATGGCGCCGCCTTGAACCCCGCCACCCAAATCTTGCCGGTCAGCGGCACACGCGAGGCCTTGTTTTCACTGGCGCAAGCTGTGGTTGATCGCGACCAGCCAGGCGCCTTGGTCGCCTCGCCCAACCCGTTTTACCAAATCTACGAAGGCGCCGCTTTGTTGGCCGGCGCCCAACCGTTGTTGATTCCCAGCGACCCGAACAAGAACTTTGGCCTGGATTGGTCACAGGTGAGCGACGCGCAATGGGCCCGCGTACAACTGGTCTACGTTTGCTCGCCCGGCAACCCCACCGGCGCTGTGATGAGCCGTGAGGAGTGGCTGCAGTTGTTTGCCCTGAGCGACCGCCACGGCTTTGTCATCGCTGCGGACGAGTGCTACAGCGAGATTTATTTTGGCGACCAGCCACCGCTGGGCGCCTTGCAAGTGGCCCAAGAAGCAGGCCGCAGCGATTTCAAAAACCTGGTGTTTTTCACCAGCTTGTCCAAACGCAGCAATGCGCCCGGCTTGCGCAGCGGCTTTGTCGCTGGCGACGCCGCCGTGCTCAAACAGTTTTTGCTCTACCGCACCTACCACGGCAGCGCGCTGAGCCTGACCGTGCAGGCGACCAGCGCCGCCGCTTGGGCCGACGAGGCACACGTCACCGACAACCGACGCATGTACCGCGAGAAGTTCCACGCGGTCACGCCCATGTTGGCCGAGGTCATGGACGTGCGTTTGCCCGACGCAGGCTTCTATTTGTGGGCGGGCGTGCCCACCCAGTTTGAGGGCGACGACACCCGCTTTGCGCGTGAGCTCTATGAACAGCAACACGTCACCGTCTTGCCCGGCAGCTACTTGGCGCGCACGGTCAACGGCCACAACCCCGGCACTGGGCGCGTGCGCATGGCGCTGGTGGCCGAGACCGCAGAGTGCGTCGAAGCGGCGCAGCGCATCGTGGCCTTTTGCCGCGCCCACGCCTGAGGACCCGCCATGAGCGACACCTTGCAACTCACCGAACAACTCTTGTCTTTGGCCTCGGTCACCCCCGAGGACAAGGGCTGCCAAGACCTGATTGCCCAGCGCCTCCAGGCGGTGGGCTTTGACTGCGAGACCCTGGTCTTTGGCCCAGAAGACGCCCCGGTCACCAACCTG
>JALRFN010000174.1 GCA_023268425.1 Burkholderiaceae bacterium
ACTTGCAATTCGAACTGCGAGACGTCGCAGGCGTCCATGCTGTAGTGGCCGCTGTTGTGCGGTCGTGGGGCCATTTCGTTGACCACCAAGCGCCCGTGGCTGGAGCCATCGTCGACAACAAAAAACTCCACACACAACACGCCCACGTAGTCCAGCGAACATGCGATTTCGGTGGCCGCCGCAATGGCTTGTGCGCACAGCGCTGCGGGCAGCACTTCGGGCCCCACTTCGGTGACCGCGAGGATGCCTTGGTGGTGCCAGTTGCGCTGCACGGGCAGGTGAACGACTTGGCCGTCGCGAGCGCGCGCCAAAATCACCGAACACTCGTCGCGCAGGGGCAGCCGCTGTTCCAGGACCGCGTCCACTTGGTTCAGGCGTGCCCAGGCTTGAGGCAATTCCGCCGCGTTGGCCACGCCCAATTGCCCTTTGCCGTCGTAGCCCAAGCGCGCGGTTTTCAAAATCGCGGGAAACAAGGACTCGGGTAAGGTCGGCAGCGCTGCGTTGGCGCGCAGCACCGCGTGCGGGCCTGGGCCGACACCGCTGCGCTCGGCAGTGGCCGCCATGTGGGCTTTTTCAATGCAGCGGTCTTGTGCGGCCGCCACGGCAGCAGCGGCTGGCGCCACGGGCAGGCTTTGGGCCAAGACCTCCAAAGCCTTGGCGGGCACGTTTTCAAACTCCGTGGTGACCGCGTCGCACAGGCGCGCCAGGGCTGCTAGGCCGTCAGCGTCGGCATAGTCGGTCTCGATGTGGTGGTGGGCGATTTGTCCGGCTGGGCTGAAGGCGTCGGGGTCCAAAACCACGGTGCGAAAGCCCATGGCTTGTGCCGCGTGCACGAACATGCGGCCCAACTGGCCGCCCCCGAGCACCCCCAAGGTCGTGGGGTGACCTCCGGCGGAGGTGACCACGCCGGGCAACAAAGGAGAGAGCGATGTGGTGTTCATGTGCAGCGCTTAAGCCTGAGGCGGCAGGGTCATGGCGCGCGCCGCTTCGGTTTGCTCGGTACGGAAGGCCTCTAGGGCTTGGCGCAGCGCAGGGTTTTGGTTGGCCAGCAAGGCCACCGCAAACAGCGCGGCGTTGGCTGCGCCTGCCGTCCCGATGGCGAAAGTGGCCACTGGAATGCCTTTGGGCATTTGCACAATCGAGTGCAAGGAGTCAACGCCTTGCAAGTGGCGCGAGGCGACCGGAACGCCCAAGACGGGTACGGTGGTTTTGGCGGCCAACATGCCAGGCAAATGTGCCGCGCCGCCGGCGCCGGCGATGATGGCTTGCAGGCCACGGGCTGCGGCGCTTTCGGCGTAGGCAAACATGTCGTCAGGCATGCGGTGCGCCGAGACCACTTGCGCCTCGAAGGCGATGCCAAAGCGTTCCAAAATCTGTGTGGCGTGTTGCATGGTGTCCCAATCGCTGTTGGAGCCCATGACCACACCGACTTGAATGTTTGCCATAAATGATTCGCCGCGCAAGTCCGTTAAAGTTGCAATTTTACGGGTTGCCCCCATGTCACCCGTGGGCCCATGCGCGCGACTGCACGTGCGGGTCCACCCGATTCACCAGCCAGAGGACTGCACAGCATGATCGACGTCACCGTCGCCAATTTTGAAACCGAGGTCATCGAGGCCTCCAAAACCGTTCCCGTGCTGGTCGATTTTTGGGCGCCTTGGTGTGGCCCCTGTAAATCCTTGGGGCCGATTCTGGAAAAAGTCGAAGTCGAATACGGCGGCCGCTTCAAGCTCGTCAAGATCAATTCCGACGACGAACAGCAACTGGCGGGCGCGTTCGGCATCCGCTCCATTCCAACTTGTGTTTTGATGAAAGACGGCAAGCCCTTGGATGGTTTCATGGGCGCCTTGCCCGAGGGTCAAGTCAAAGCCTTTTTGGACAAGCATTTGCCCTCCGCACTCGAAGCTGAAGCGGCCGAAGAGGAAGAGGAAGCCATGGCCGATTTGGCCGCTGGCGATGCGGACAGCGCCTTGAGCAAATTGGCCGACGCCGTGGCCAAAGACCCAGACAACCGCCAGGCGCGTCAAGATTACGTCAAGCTCTTGCTGCGTTTGGGGCAGGTGGATGAGGCGCAGGTGGCCCTGGCTCCCGTGCAGATGCTGGTGGACAGCGAAGCCTGGGTGCGCAACCTGCACTTGTGGGCGCAAGCCCTGGTGCAGGGGCCGTCGGCGGACGAGGCTGCGTTGACTGCGGCGATCGAAGCCAACAAACGGGACTTTGTCGCGCGTTATGCCCTAGCCCAAGCCCGCGTCGCGCAGCAACGCTACACCGACGCGATGGAAGAGCTGCTGGAAATTTTGATGCGCGACAAGTCGTGGCAAGACGAATTGGCGCGCAAGTTCTACGTGGCGGTGCTGGACATCATCACCCCCCCCGTGCCCAAGGTCGAGCAAGGCAAGGTGCCGCCTGAAGACCCCACGGTGGTCAAGTACCGCCGCCGCTTGTCCAGCGTGGTCTTGAGTTAAGTCCTGACTTAAGGTCTGTTCACACGCGCGTGTGACAGGCCCTCATCGTTGCCGCACCTGGGGGCAGCGATCAGCGGCGCCAAGGGGGGCGCCGTTGTGCTTTGGGGCTTCAGCGCTCGTCGTAACTGACGGTGACTTCGTCGCTGGTGGGTTGGGCCTGGCAAGACAAGACGAAGCCTTGCTCGGTCTCCCAAGGTTCCAGTGTGAAGTTCTTTTCCATGTTCACGCTGCCCGACATGACCTTGGCGCGGCAGGTGCAGCACACGCCGCCCTTGCACGACCAGGGCAAGTCCAAGCCAGCGGCCAAGGCCACGTCCAAAATCTTTTGGTGGCGGTGCATGCGCAGCGGGTTGGGTTTGCCGTCAACAATGACCGTCAGCGCGACCTCGCCTTCGACGTCGGCTTGCGGGTGTTGCAGTTGGGCGTGTGCGCGTTGCTCGGCGCTCAGGGCTTGCAAGGTCGGCGATGTGAAGCGCTCGGTGTGGATGCGGTCTTCGCGCACGCCGGCTGCTTTCAGCGCGGTTTCGGTGGCGTCGATCATGGCCTCGGGGCCGCAAATGAAGACCTCGTCCATGCTGCCCACGGGCAACAGCGCAGCGATGATGTCGCGCACCTTGTCGCCGTCGATGCGGCCCTCAAGCAGTGGCACCTCTTGCACCTGACGCGACAAGACGTGGATCAAGGTCAAGCGATCGGCGTAGCGGTCTTTGAGGTCTTGCAGCGCTTCGTTGAACATCACGCTGGACATGCGGCGGTTGCCGTAGACCAAGGTGAATTTGCTGTGGGGGTCTTCTTCCAGCGTGCTGGCCATAATCGACAAAATGGGCGTGATGCCCGAGCCTGCGGCGAAGCCAACGCGGTGGATGGCACGCGGCTTTTGAATGGTGAAGCGACCATCGGGCGGCATCACTTGCAGCGTGTCGCCTGCGCGCAACTCCTTGGCCGCCCAGTTGGAGAACAGGCCGCCCTCGACGGGGCGAATGCCCAGGGTGATTTCGCTTTGGCGCTGCAAAGCCGAGCGGGTGCTGGCAATCGAGTAGCTGCGGCGCAGGTCTTGGCCATTCAAGCTGGTGCGCACGGTCACAAACTGCCCCGGCGTGAAGGCGAAGGTGTCGCGCAAGTCGGCGGGGATGCTGAAGGTCACGGCCACGGCGCCCCCGGCTTCGGGGCTGACGCGTGCGACGTTCAGGTCATGAAATCGAAGGGCGGACATGGGCGGACTCCAGGGCAAATGGGGTGAACAAGCGCGCTCAGTACGGCTTGAAATAGTCAAACGGCTCCATGCAACTCAAGCAGCGGTATTGCGCTTTGCAGGCGGTGGAGCCAAAGGCAGTGATTTCTGTGGTGTTGGTTGACGCGCAACGTGGGCAAGCGACGGTGTCCACAACGCGTGCGCGCCGCGAAAACTTCAGCGTGTGCGCTGCGCTGGCACAGCTTTGGCGCGCCGGCGGTGCAATGCCGTAGGCACGCAGCTTTTCTTTGGCTTGCGGCGTCATCCAGTCGGTGGTCCAGGCTGGGGCCAAGCGGGTCACCACCCGCGCGTGGATGCCCAACTCTTGCAGCTTGCTGCGCACGTCGTCTTCGATTTGCCCCATGGCGGGACAGCCGCTGTAAGTCGGTGTGATCACGACCTCGGTGACGCCGTCGTCGGCCACTTGGATGTCGCGCAAGATGCCCAGCTCGGCCAGCGAAATCACGGGGATTTCGGGGTCGCTGATGGCCGACAGTGCAGCCCAAATCGTGGCGTGCTGGGCGGCGCGTGGCGCAAAGAGGGCGTTCACCGGGCTCACCAAGTGGCTTGTGGATGGGCTCGGGCCAGCGACTGCATGGTGGCCAGTACAAAGCCCATGTGTTCCGAGTGAACGCCCACATGGCCTTGTGGCACATAGCCCTGCTCGCTGGGCGTGGTCAGTGTGGCCTCGTTCAGGGTTTCGGTCACCAGGGCTTGCCAGTCGCCGTGCAGGCTCTCAGGGTCGACGCCCGTGCCGTTGGCGATGGCGGCATCCATTGAAGCCGTGCGCAACCAAAAGCTTTGCGTGTAGGGCATCAAGTGGTTCAGTGCGGCCTGTGCTTTGGCTTGTGACAGCTCGGTGCCATCACCAAAACGCACCAGCCAGTCGCTGGCGTGTTCCAGGTGGTAGCGCGTTTCCTTCAGGGATTTGGCGGCAATGGCGGCCAAATCGGTGTCGGCGCTCGCGCTGAGTGCGTCCCACAGCAAGACCATGTAGGCGCTGTAAAGAAAGTTGCGCGCGATGGTCACGGCGTAGTCGCGATCGCCCGAGGCGGTGCCCGCCAAAGGGCCGCTGTGTGGCAGTTCGAGCAGTGTGTGGTTGAGGAACTCGTGCTCGGCTCGGAAATAGGCCAGCGTGTCTTCGGTGACTGCAGCGTCCACGCGCGCCCCCTGCAGATGCGCAAAGCGGGCTTTCAAATCAGCGTCGGCGTTGATGCGCTGCGCCGCCAATTGGTAGAGCAAACGGGCTTGGCCAATCAGGTCCA
>JALRFN010000180.1 GCA_023268425.1 Burkholderiaceae bacterium
GGATTCGGCGCCGTCTAACTGGCGCCCGCCGTGGTTGGAGACGATCAAGGCGTCAGCGCCCGAGTCCACACACAACTGCGCGTCGCGCTCGTCCATGATGCCTTTGATGATGAGCTTGCCGCCCCAGCGGTGTTTGATCCACTCGATGTCGCCCCAGTTCAGGGCGGGGTCGAACTGTGAGGCTGTCCAAGCAGCCAAGTCGCCCATGTTGTCGACGCCTTGCACGTGGCCGACGATGTTGCCAAATTGGCGGCGCTGGGTCTTGGCCATGGCCATGCACCAGCGCGGTTTGGTCAGCAAGTTGAGGATGTTGGCCACGGTGGGTTTGGGCGGTGCGGACAAGCCGTTTTTCAAGTCCTTGTGGCGTTGACCCAAAATTTGCAAGTCCAGCGTCAACACCAAGGCTGAGCAGTTGGCAGCTTTGGCGCGGTCGATCAAACGGTTGATGTAATCGCGGTCGCGCATGACGTAGAGCTGAAACCAAAACGGATGACCGCCGGTGGCTTGTGCGACGTCCTCAATCGAGCAAATGCTCATGGTCGACAGCGTGAACGGCACGCCAAACTTCTTGGCTGCGCGTGCCGCCAGCATTTCGCCGTCGGCGTGCTGCATGCCGGTCAAGCCGGTGGGGGCGATGGCCACCGGCATGGCGACGTTTTGGCCGATCATGGTGGTCGCGGTGGAGCGGTTCTCCAAGTTCACCGCAACGCGCTGACGCAACTTGATTTGCGCGAAGTCGCTTTCGTTGGCGCGGTAGGTTTGCTCGGTCCAACTGCCGGAGTCAGCGTAGTCGTAAAACATGCGGGGCACGCGGCGCTGGGCGATGCGGCGCAGGTCTTCGATGTGGGTGATCACGGTCATGGGGCAGTCTCCGGTGTTTGTGGCTATGACGGGAACCCATGTTAGCCCCACAGCCCCGGACTTGGCTGTGAAACTGTGACGTGGGCGTTTGAAAATTCTTGGTTGAGGCGCCGTTGATTCGCGACAATGGCGGGACAACAAGGTCCAAACCAGGGAGTGAACATGCGTTTATGCGGATTTGGTCCGGCCTTTGGGCTGGCTGACGCCAGCCCATTTGTGTTGAAGGCCGAGGCGTTTTTGCGCTGGCAGGGCATCGGGTACGAGAAGGTCAACGACTTGGGGTCGGTGCGTCGCACGCGAAATCGCAAGTTGCCCATGTTGGAAGATGGTGGCGACACGGTGATCGATTCACACGCCATCATCGCTCACGTGGTCAAAACGCGGGGCTTGGTCATCGATGCGGATTTGAGCCCAGAGCAGCGCGCGCAGGCCTACTGGGTGGCCCGCACGCTGGAGGAGCATGTGTACTTTGTGTTCCTGTGGATGCGTTGGTGGCCAGATGAGACTTGGCCGCAGGTGCGCAATGCTTTGTTTGGCGGCGTGCCCACCTGGGTTCGCCCGGCGGTGGCTTCCTTGGTGCGGCACAGTGTCAAAAAACAAGCCTGGGCGCAGGGCGTGGCGCGTTACCCCGAGGCGCAGATTCACGCCATGTTGGACGAGGCCTTGGTGCAGTTGGCTCAAGGTTTGGGGGAGCAGAGGTATTGGTTCGGTGACGAGGTCCATGAAATCGACACCTTGCTTTATGCCTTCTTGGCACCGGCTTTGCTGAGCAGTTTTGACTCGCCGCACGTGGCGCGCTTGCGAGGCCATCAGCGCTTGGTGGCCTATGCGCAGCGTTTGCACCAGTGCTTCGGTTTTGATGGTGCGAATTGAGGGCGGTGGGCGGTTTTCAGTCCACCGCGTTGGGGTCGTTGATCAGGTGGCGGCGCTCGTCGTCGCTCAGCGGTTCCACGGTTTGCAGTTGTTGCTCCAGAACCTGGACCGTGGCTTCAGACGGGTCGCGCCCTTTGGCCAGTCGCCGTTCAATGCGCTCGCGCAACACGGCCACTGGGGCCTCGCGGGCCAGCAGGTGAAACGGGCAGCCCAATGCAGCGGCCAGTTGGGCAAAGGCGTCGCGCTCCGCGCGTTTCAAAAACGCCGCATCGATCAGCACTGACCAACCCTGGTCAATCAGGTGTGCCGCGCGCTGGCTCAAATGCGTGTAGGTGCGCACATGGGCATCGGGCGCGTACAAGCCGCTGTTGAGGCCTGAGCCGCTGCGCGCCTCGGGCCCCAGACCAAACAGGCGCTTGCGCTCCACGTCAGAACGCAGTCGGATGGTGGGCTCAGTCGTGTTGCTCAACAGGTGTTGGCGGGCCATGCGTGATTTGCCACTGCCCGACAGGCCGTGGGTGATGATCAGTCGAGGTGACGACGGCCAAGCGATCTGCGCGGCCAATTCGATGTAGCGCTGACACGCCGTGAGGTCCGCGCTGGGGTCGTTGGCGCTGGTCGCCCGCAAAGCAGCCACCTTGGCGCGCACCAGCGCGCGGTAGGTCGCGAAATGCGTCCACACCTCTGCGGCGTCGCTGTCGCCGCTGGCGTCGAAGTATTCGCTGAGCAACCAGTTGGCCAGGCCCGCTTGCTCACGCGCAATCAAATCCATCCACAAAAACGCCAAGTCACTGGCCACATCGACCCAGCGCAAGGCCTCATTGAACTCGATGGCGTCAAAGGCCAAGATGCGTTCGCCCAACAGCACCAGATTACCCAGGTGCAAGTCGCCGTGGCCCTCGCGCACGCGGCCTTGGGCGCGGCGCTGTTGCAGCAGTGGCCTCAAGGCTAGGTATTGGGCTTCGGTGTGGGCTTGCAAGCGCTGTACCGTTTCCAGCGTGTCCGCTGGCAAGGGCGCTGCGGTGAGCGTGTGGAAGTTGTCGCGCACAAAGCCCTGGCCGATTGCTGGGTCGCTGCGCGGGTCGTCTTCAAGGGCTGTTGCGGCTTGTGTTTCAAACGCGGCCAAGGCTTGTGCGAGCTGGCTGATGTGCGCGCGCGTCAGCTCGCCACGGGCACAGACTTGGTCCAGGCGTTGTTCGCTGCGAAAGCGGCG
>JALRFN010000210.1 GCA_023268425.1 Burkholderiaceae bacterium
CGTGATGGATGGCGCCGCCGCAGAACTGCGTAGCAACGAAGATGTGAAAGAGTTCTATCTGGGTGTAGGCGGCGGTGAGCGCAAGTCGTTCCGCGACGTCAAGAGCTACAAGCGCCGCAAACGTTGGTTGGCTTAAGAGCGCGAGGCACGAGGAGATCACCCCATGAGCGACTTTTTCGATGCTTTGGAAACCCGCTCGCCCGCACAACGCGAGGCGGACTTGATGCAGGCTTTGCCACAGCAAATTGCGCACGCGCAAGCCCACACGTCGGCCTTTGCTGACATCTTGCAGGGCGTGGATGCCAGTCAAATCACCTCGCGTGAGGCTTTGGCGACATTGCCGGTGACGCGCAAGTACGAGTTGTTGGAGCGCCAGAAGGCCAAGCGCGCGCAAGACCCGTTTGGAGGCTTTGCTGCGGTCGTGCGCGGGCCCAAGATGTCGCGCGTTTACGCCTCGCCGGGCCCGATTTACGAGCCCGAGGGTGTGGGCAAAGATTACTGGCGCACAGCACGCGCGATGTTTGCTGCGGGCTTCCGCGCCGGTGACTTGGCGCACAACGCCTTCAGCTACCACATGACGCCGGGCGCTTTCATTTTGGAGTCAGGTGCGATTGCCATGGGCTGCAGCGTATTCCCGGCGGGCACTGGACAAACCGAACAGCAACTGGAGGCCATTGCAGACTTGCGTCCCAACGCGTATGTGGGCACGCCCAGCTTTTTGCGCATCTTGGTGGAGAAAGCCGAGGCCGCTGGCGCAGACATCAGCAGCATCACCAAAGCCATGGTTGGTGGCGAGGCCTTCCCGCCATCTTTACAACAGTGGTTGGCTGAACGTGGCATCGATGCCTACCAGTCGTACGCCACGGCGGACTTGGGTTTGATTGCCTATGAGACGGCAGGCCGCGAGGGTTTGGTCATTGACGAAGGGGTGATCGTCGAGATTGTTCGGCCGGGTACCGGTGACCCAGTGGCCGAAGGCGAGGTGGGCGAAGTGGTGGTGACCACCTTGAATGCCGATTACCCGCTGATTCGCTTTGGCACGGGCGACTTGTCGGCGGTGTTGCCAGGCGCTTGCGCCACCGGTCGAACCAACCAGCGCATCAAGGGCTGGATGGGGCGTGCGGACCAGACCACCAAGGTGCGTGGCATGTTTGTGCACCCTGGTCAAATTGCCCAAGTGCTCAAAGCACACCCCCAAGTCAGCAAGGCACGTTTGGTGGTCAGTGGTGAGATGGCCAACGACCAAATGCAACTGAAGGTCGAGGGCAGTGACTTGTCCGAGCAGGCCTTGGCAGCCATCGCCGCTTCAGTGCGCGATGTCACCAAGTTGCGGGCGGATGTGGTTGCGGTGGCAGATGGCGAATTGCCCAACGACGGCAAAGTGATCGAAGACGCTCGCAGTTATTCGTGAGCTGACGCGCACGCGCATTGGCGCTTGGGAGAGACACTTATTGCGTCAAACTGCGCCCATGCGCTGCACGCGGGCGCCGGGTAGCCGAGCGATCTGCCCGTCCAACTCTAGCGCCAACAGCTGCGCTTGTAGGGCCGCGCTGGGCAAGCCTGTGCGGGTTTGCAATTCGTCCAGGCTGACGGGGTCAAACCCCATGGCCTGCAGCAAGGGGTGATCGGGCGTCGGCTCTGTACACGGTTCTGGGTTTATCGGGCCAAAACCCAGGCGCAAATCTTCCAGCACGTCTTGCGCCGACTCGACCAGCTTGGCCCCTTGGCGAATCAGGGCGTGGCAGCCTTTGGACTGTGTCGAGTGGATGGAGCCGGGAATCGCAAAGACCTCTCGGCCTTGTTCGCTGGCCAAGCGCGCGGTGATCAAGGAGCCCGATTTCAAGGCCGCTTCGACCACCAAGGTGCCCAGGCTCAAACCCGAAATGATGCGGTTGCGTCGAGGGAAGTTGGCCGCCAGAGGTGGCGTGCCCAAGGGGTATTCGCTCAGCAACACGCCACGTTCGGCGATTTGGTGTGCCAAGGCGTGGTGAGCCTTGGGGTAGACGCGGTCCAAGCCGGTTCCCACCACAGCGAGAGTGATGCCGCCCCCTTCGAGTGCCCCTTCGTGTGCC
>JALRFN010000217.1 GCA_023268425.1 Burkholderiaceae bacterium
TGAGGGTCTCACACCTGCGCAGCAGGCTACTATGCGCCTAGCTGCGGAGGAGTGTGTGGCCGCAAGCCGCGGGTTGGCTCGAATAATCGAGGCCTCTGATCGTGGTTTGGCCGGCTTGATGGAGACTATGACAGTCACAGCACTAAACGATGAAACTCGACAGGGGTTTGTCGATGCAGCTCAACCGGCAACAATGTGCTGGATGGGGCGACGTCAAGGTTAAAACCCAACCCCATACCCGCGCCGTTGGGGCCAATGATCGAGCGAATCTCGTGCTCGCGCACGTCAAACGAAATGTCGGTCAGGGCTTTGACGCCGCCAAACGACAGGGAAATGTTTTGTACGTCCAGAATGACGTCGCCAATTTTGCGTTGGGTCATGGTGTTGGGGTCCTCAGCGATGTCCGCTTGGCTCAGGCCGCGGCTTTCACCGGCGCGAAAGTCTTGGCGTCGCGGATCTTCAGCGTCGCGCTGATGGAGCCGGTTCGTCCGTCTTCAAACTTGACTTGGGTTTCGATGAACTGCTCGCTCAAGCCGCCATACAGCGCATCAACCAAGACGCCGTACTTGTCCGCAATGAAACCGCGGCGCACTTTGTTGGTGCGGGTCAACTCGCCGTCGTCGGCGTCCAGTTCCTTGTGCAGCACCAAGAAACGCGTGATTTGGCTGCCCGCCAACAAAGCGTCCGCCGCCAAGTCAGCGTTGACTTGTTCGACACACTCTTGAATGAGCTCGTATACCTCAGGTTTTTGCGCCAAGTCGGTGTAACCCGCGTAAGGCAAATTGCGCCGCTCAGCCCAGTTGCCCACGGCCTCCATGTCGATGTTGACCATGGCGCAAACGCGATCGCGCTGATCCCCAATGGCCACCGCCTCTTTGACGAAGGAGAAAAACTTCAGCTTGTTCTCGACGTACTTGGGCGCAAACATCGCACCGTCATTGGCACCACCCTTGATGCGGCCCACGTCTTTGACTCGGTCAATGATCTTGAGGTGACCGCCGGCGTCCAAGAAGCCCGCGTCGCTGGTGCGGTACCAACCGTCTTCAGTCAAGACCTCAGCAGTCGCGTCTGGGCGCTTGTAGTACTCCTTGAGCAAGCCCGCAGAACGCACCAAGACCTCGCCGTTGTCGTCGATCTTGATTTCGACGCCATCAATGGGCACGCCCACGGTGTCGGCTTTGGCTTCGTGATCGGGCTGCATGCAAACAAACACCGCCGTCTCCGTTGAGCCATAGAGTTGCTTGAGGTTGATGCCAATTGAGCGGTAAAAGCTGAACAAGTCTGGGCCAATGGCCTCGCCCGCCGTGTAGGCCACGCGCACATTGGAAAAACCCAAGGTGTTGCGCAAAGGCCCGTAAACCAACAAATCGCCCAGCCAGTACTTCAAAGCGTCGAGCATGCCCACCGATTCGCCATTGGCTTTGGCATTGCCGACGCGCTTGGCCACGCCCATGCAGGCGTGGAACAGCTTGCGCTTGAGGGCGCCCGCGTCTTCCATGCGAATCATCACGCTGGTCAACAAACCTTCGAACACGCGTGGCGGCGCGAAATAGTAGGTCGGGCCAATCTCTTTCAAGTCGATGGTCACCGTGGCCGTGGACTCGGGGCAGTTCACCGCGTAGCCGCACAGCAACCACTGCGCGTAACTGAAGATGTTTTGACCAATCCAAGCCGGCGGCAAATAAGCCAAGACCTCGTCGCGCTCGGTGATGCGGTCAAACTTGGCACCGGCTTGTGCGCGGTCCAACAAACCCAAGTGGGTGTGCACCACGCCCTTGGGGTTGCCCGTTGTGCCCGAGGTGAAAAACATGGCCGCGACATCTTGCGGCTGGGCCATCTCGATTTGCTCTTCGATGAAGCCAGGGTGTTGCTTCACGTAAACGCCGCCTTCGGCCACCAACTCATCCAAGGACCACAGGCCGTCCTCGTCGTAATTGCGCAAGCCACGCGGGTCGTGGTAATAAATGTGCGCCAACTGCGGACACTGCTCACGCACTTCGAGCAACTTGTCGACTTGTTCTTGGTCTTCGACGACGGCGAAGCGCACATCGGCGTTGTTGATCGGAAACACGCACTCTGCTGCTGCGGCGTCTTGATACAAAGGCACGGGAATGGCGCCCAAAATCTGGGCGGCCAACATCGCGGCATACAAACGCGGGCGGTTGGAGCCAATGATCACCATGTGCTCGCCTCGACGCAAACCCGCTTGGTGCAGCCCCGCAGCCACCGCCGCAGCCATGTCAGCCATCTCGCGCCAGGTGCTGACTTGCCAAATGCCGTACTCTTTTTCGCGCATGGCCGTGTCGCCAGGGTGTTTGGCGGCACGCTCCATCAACAAGCGCGGAAATGTGGTTTGCATCCCGTGTTCTCCTCAAGCAGATGCACGTGCACCTGTTTCAATTTTTCAACGTGAAAAAATTCTATGGCTGCAATTTGACGTCGTGTTGTCGGTTCGACGACAATTCAGGGTGAACCCGCCTAGGAGTTTCCCTAGGTTTTTTGGAATTTCTTCACGGTTTGTCGCCATGACGTCAAAGTTAAACCAGCTGCGCGCCCGCGCCCAGCCCATCACCGAATCGGAAATCGCCGCCGTACCCTGGTTCAAAGAACTCACGCCCTTTGAGCAAGAACGGGTCTTTGGTGACATGCAAGTCATCACCGCGCAAGCCGGTGAATCGCTGGTGCGCATTGGGCGCCCGGCAGAGTATTGGTTTGGGCTGCTTGAAGGCTTGCTGAAGATGAGCAACAACGCCACCGACGGCCCACAAATCACCTTCACGGGCGTCGCCCCAGGGGGGTGGTTTGGCGAGGGCACAGTGCTCAAGCGCGAAGCCTATCGCTACAACATTGAGGCGCTGCGCAAAAGCCGCGTCACCGGCATGCCCATCGACACCTTCCACTGGCTAATCGACCACTCGCTGGGCTTCAACCGCTATGTGATGTTTCAGCTCAACGAGCGCTTGGGGCAATTCATTGCGGCCCGCGAAACCGACCGCTTGACCAACCCTGACTTGCGCGTGGCGCGCAACTTGGCCACCCTGTTTGACAAAAAGCTCTACCCCGGCGTGGGCGAGTTTTTGCGCATCACGCAGCAAGAATTGGCCTTGATCGTCGGCTTGTCACGCCAACGCGTGAACGAAGCACTCAAAGCCCTGGCCGACAAAGGCTGGGTGCGCACCGAATACGGCGGCTTGCAAGTGCTCGACTTCGAAGGCCTGCAACGCGGCCAGATCTGATCTTTTGGACACACAAACATGAGCGACTCCTCTCGCCCCAAACTCAGCCTCAACAAAAAAGTGGCTGGCACCAACCAGGGCCCGAACGACGGCCCCAAACGCGGGCCCGTGCGCAGCAGCGGCCTCAAGCGCCACACGGGCCAAGGCCCGGGTGGGCTCAAGCGCAGCTCGGGTGAGCGCCCGCCCTTGAGCACGCGCGCCAACGCTGCCGAAGCCCATGCGCCCACACCACAAGACCCCAACCTGGAGCGCCTGAACAAGCGCCTGGCCGCACTGGGTCACTGCTCGCGCCGCGAAGCCGACGACTGGATTGCCCACGGCTGGGTGCGGGTCAATGGCCGCATTGCCGAGATGGGCCAAAGCGTGGGGCCAGACGACCGCATCCACATCGACCACCGCGCCCATGAGCGTCAAGACCAGCGCGCCACCTTCATCATCAACAAACCTGTGGGCATCGTCAGCGGTCAAGCCGAAGACGGCCACGCCGACGCCGCCAGCCTGTTGTCAGCACGCAGTCAATGGCGTGAAGACCGCAGCCGCCAGCGCTTTTCACCCGCCTTGCTGCGGGGCTTGGCGCCTGCTGGCCGACTGGACATCGACTCCACGGGCCTCTTGATCCTCACGCAAGATGGGCGCGTGGCGCGCCACATCATTGGCGAGGACAGCGAAGTCGACAAAGAGTACTTGGTGCGCGTGCATTGGCTAGAAGGCGGCGACGTGGTGACTGAAAACGTGCAGGCCGTGTTCCCCACCGAGCGACTGGAGCGGCTGCGCTTTGGCCTGTCGCTCGATGGCCAGGCTTTGCGCCACGCCGAAGTCGATTGGCTGAACCCCGATCAGTTGCGCTTTGTCTTGCGCGAGGGCAAAAAGCGCCAAATTCGCCGCATGTGCGAAGCCGTTGGCCTCAAGGTCGTGGGGCTCAAACGTGTGCGCATCGGGCGCTTGCCGCTGGGCAACCTGCCCGTGGGCCAGTGGCGGTTTTTGCGGCCCGACGAAGAGATTTGACATCGCGGTGGGTCTGGGCGGTCTTGAAAAGCGCGTCCTAGCCCCCAATTCACCCAGCGTTGTTTCGTTTCCACCTTTAAACGCACGAAGAAACCATGTCCACCCAAACCCATGCTTTCCAAGCCGAAGTCGCACAACTGCTGCACCTGGTCACCCACTCGCTGTATTCGCACCCTGACATCTTTTTGCGGGAACTGGTCTCCAACGCCTCTGACGCTTGCGACAAGCTGCGTTTTGAAGCGCTGGACAACAACGCGCTTTGGGAAGATCAACCCAACCTAGAAGTGCGCGTCAGCTTTGACCGCGAAGCCAAGACCATCACCATTGCCGACAACGGCATCGGCATGTCCGCCCAAGAGGCCACCGACAACCTGGGCACCATCGCCAAAAGCGGCACCCGTGATTTCATGGGCAAACTCAGCGGCGACCAAAAGCAAGACGCCGCCTTGATTGGCCAATTTGGCGTGGGCTTTTATTCGGGCTTCATCGTTGCCGACCAAATCACGGTCGAAACCCGCCGCGCTGGCAGCCAAGCCGCTGAGGGCGTGCGCTGGGTCAGCGGCGGCACTGGCGAGTTCACGCTGGAAACCATTGAGCGTGCGCAACGCGGCACCAGCGTGATCTTGCACTTGCGTGAAGACCAAGCCGAATACCTGAGCCACTGGAAGCTCAAGAGCATCATCCAAAAATACTCGGACCACATCAGCCTGCCCATCTTGATGCAGAAAGAAGAGTGGGATGACAAGGCCAATGAGTACGTCACGCAAGACGAGTGGGAGCGCATCAACGCCGCCAACGCCCTGTGGACGCGCAGCAAAAGCGAAGTCACCGACGATCAGTACGTCGAGTTTTACAAAAACATCAGCTACGACAGCGAAGCGCCGCTGGCCTGGAGCCACAACCGCGTCGAGGGCAACACCGAGTACACGCAACTGCTTTATGTCCCCAGCAAAGCGCCGCACGACTTGTACGCCCGCGAGCACAAGGCTGGCGTCAAGCTGTACGTGAAACGCGTCTTCATCATGGACGACGCCGAGAGCCTGCTGCCGTCTTACCTGCGCTTCGTGAAAGGCGTGGTCGACTCCGCCGACCTGCCCCTGAACGTCAGCCGCGAACTGCTGCAAGAAAGTCGCGACACCAAAGCGATTCGCGAAGGCAACACCCGTCGCGTGTTGTCCATGTTGGAAGACATGGCCAAGGCCGCGAAGCCAGAAACCGTTGAGGGCGAGGACGCCCCCGCTGCCGACGACCGCTACAGCCGTTTTTACGCGCAATTTGGCGCGGTGTTGAAAGAGGGCTTGGGCGAAGACTTCAACAACCGCGAGCGCATCGCCAAGTTGTTGCGCTTTGCCTCCACGCAATCAGACGCCGTGGCCGTGAGTCTGGCTGACTACAAGGCACGGATGAAAGAAGGCCAAGACGCGATCTACTACATCACCGCCAATACCTTGGCTGCGGCCAAGAGCAGCCCGCAACTGGAAGTCTTCAAGAAAAAAGGCATCGAAGTCTTGCTGCTGGCCGACCGCGTCGACGAGTGGGCCACCTCGTTCTTGCACGAGTTTGATGGCACGCCCATGCAAAACGTCACCAAAGGCGCGGCCGATCTGGGCAAGTTGCAAGACGACGAAGAAAAGAAAGCCGCAGAAACCGCGGCCGAATCACTCAAGCCTTTGTTGGAACGCTTGAAAACGGCGCTGGACAACAAAGCCAAAGACGTGCGCGTGACCACGCGTTTGGTCGACAGCCCCGCCTGCTTGGTGGTGGAAGACGGCGAATACTCCACCCAACTGGCGCGCCTGTTGCAACAAGCCGGACAGCAAGCCCCCGAGGTCAAGCCCATCTTGGAAATCAACCCCGAGCACGCCTTGGTCAAAAAGCTTGACACCGCCAGCGACTTTGACGACTGGGCGCATGTGCTGTTCGACCAAGCCTTGCTGGCCGAAGGCGGCTTGCCCGACGACCCTGCAGCCTACGTGCGTCGCGTCAACGCCTTGTTGGCTTGATTCACAGCCAAACGGCCCCCGGGCAATGCACCGAGGGCCGTGTCCAAACTCGACCGCTGATCAACGCCCGCTGAACTTCGGCGGGCGTTTTTCTTTGAACGAGGCCACGCCTTCGGCGGCGTCGGCCGTGTCAGACAAGCGCTTTTGTGTCGCCACGAAATGTGCGGCGGCAATCAAGGGGCTTTGCTCCACGCACATGCGCACGCTTTGAATCGTCGCCCGCGCGGCCAACGGGGCCACCTGCGACACCGCTTCAGCCACCCGCAAGGCTTCGTCCAACTCTTGGCCTGCCGGCACGACGCGCTGCACAAAATTCAAGCGCAGCGCCTCTTGTGCGTCGAACTCATCGCCCGTGAGCAAGTGCAGCAAGGCATTGCCCGAGCCCGCACGCTGTGTCATGCGCAAGGTCGCGCCGCCCGTGGCCATGATGCCGCGCTTGACTTCGAGTTGCGAAAAGCGACAGTCGTCAGCGGCGATCACGATGTCGGCGGCCAACATCAGTTCGATGCCCAGTGTGTAGGTGATGCCTTTGACCGCGACGATCAGAGGCTTGGTGCGGCGCGGGTGGCCGTCCATGCCCAGCTCGAAGGGGTCGACTTCAGACATGGGGAAGAGGCGCTCGCCGCGGCGCATGATCGGGGCGATGGTGGGCAAGTCCAAGCCCGCGGTGAAGTGTTTACCCTCTGCACACAACACGCCCACGCGCAGGCTGTCGTCTTGCTCCAGTCGTGTATAGGCTTGGCTCAGGCCGCGCATCATCACTGGCGTGAAGCCGTTGAGTTTGTTGGGTCGGTTGATGCGAATCAGCAGCACGTGTTCGCGCACCTCGCAATCGATGCTGCCTTCGTTGGCGCCGGGGACGTCGTCGCTCATGTTGGGTTCTCCTGTTGGACTGGTCTTGATGCTGTCACAGCCCACAGGTTTTTGGCGTAGCCCGTGCGACAAACCCAGGGCGTGTCAGCGCTGGGTGCGGTAGGGCTCTTCAAAAGCGAGAAAGTCTGCTTCCGCGCACGCCGCCTGCACCCAGGCTTGCACACTGGGCAAAGCCAACACCCGCTGCGCATACGCCTGAGCAAGCTCAGACACGGGCAATTGGTAGGTTTGCAAGCGCATCACCACGGGGGCGAAAAACGCGTCCACTGCGCAGAAGTCGCCCATCAGCATCGGCCCACCCGACGCTGCCAAGGCCTCGCACCAAGCCGCGTCCAAGCGTGCCACGTCGGCGCGCACACCGGCTTGGTCACGCCAGATCGAAGCGCCCACCTCGGGCAGCGCAGCTTCGATGTTCATGGGACAGTGCTGGCGCAAGGCAGTGAAGCCGCTGTGCATCTCGGCGCACAAGCTGCGCGCCCGAGCGCGGCGGGCCGCTTCGCGGGGCCAAACTGGCGCCGCTGGAAATCGTTCGGCCAGATACTCAACCATGGCCAAGCTGTCCCAAACCACCAAGCCTTGGCCTGCATCGCTTTGCACTTGGGTGTCGACCAGAACCGGTACTTTGCCGACCGGGTTGAGCGCCAAGGCCGCTTGCTTGAAGGCCGAGCTGGGCTCGAAGGAGTCAAAACGCCAGTTGACTTCTTCAAACGGTAGCCCCAGTTGCGTCATCAACACCCAGGGCCGCATGGACCAACTGGAATAGTTTTTATTGCCGATGCACAGGCGCAATTCGGGCGTGTTCATGTGCTTTCCCCCTGAATATTGGGCGGCACCATGTCCCTGGCACTCGCCACCAAAAAGATTCAACCGTATTTTTCCAGCAGCTTGGCGCGGCGCTCGATCTCGCTGCGTGCTTGATCGTGGTCTTCACTGCCGGTGGCCGCTTCGATGACCGTACAAGTCATCATGCGGTAAAAGGCCTTGTCCATGGCTCGACGCGTCGCGGTCATTTGTTGGGCCACGTCTTCGCAATCGCGACCGCCTTCAATCATGTCGACCAAGCCGCGAATTTGCCCCTCGATGCGTTTGAGGCGGTTCAAGACGTCGCGTTGATGTTCGGCGCGGTAAAGCGAGGCAGCGCTTGCGCCTTGTTCAGTGCTGGAAGATGAAGCGTTCATGAGCGTGGCCAATGAATCCAAGAACCTGAAGGCCTTGCAGTATGACAGCCTCGGCACGGTTCGCCCAAGTGCATTCAAGCTCAAACCGGCAGTTGAGCGCTCAGTTTCCGCTGGCCCCGCCCGTGAACACAGGCAGGCTTGACCCCGACGCGGCGCACCCGATGGGTGAGGTCACCATGCACCCCATTGGGCAGCCCCGAAACGTGCCGGTAGCGTTATTCCGCCTTGCTGGCAGAAGCCAGCCGCATCGTCACCCCTGGCCAGCCCGCCCCATGACCGCCCGCTTGGGCGCGTCCAACTTCCGGCTTTAGGTTCAACTTCGATACACGGCCACGGCAAGGCGGCGCTTACCAACGGGGCCAAAGCATTCATGCCATCGGCACCAACTGATACTTTCTTCGCCAGGGAAAATACCATTGGGGGTATAGTGTTTTAGCGGTTACGCTCTTGACATGAATCAATCCGGTTGGCCTTGCGTTTGGCCAGCCACATCGCCAGGAGTTTTGCCCATGAAATGGTCCACCGGCTTGCGCCGCACCTTGATCGCCGCCACTGTTGCTTCCGTCGCTTTGCTCAGCGGTTGCGGCACCATCTCCACGATTGGCAAGCTCGAGGACGGCGCTGGCGCTGAAGCCAGCCGCATGTGGGACCGCTGGGTCGAAGGCAATGGCGACATTGCTGTGGCCACCACCTGGGAGCGCAAGGTCAAAAAAGGCGTCTCTGCCGATGACGTGGCAGAAATCCTGAAATCAGTGGCCATTGAGCGCAACATGAAAGAAGTCGGCATCCTGCCCTTGTCCAAGGAACTGGAAGCCCGCACTGGCCAGAAGCAAAAACACCTGACGGTTTATTCGTATTGCTCGCCCACCATCGCGCGCGAGATGGTGGATTTCAGCCCGCACATGGCTGCTTTCTTGCCCTGTCGCATCACCGTGGTCGAGAAAGAAGACGGCTTGTGGCTGTACACGCTGAACATGGACATGATGGTCAAGATGGGCCGCAAACTGCCCTCGCCATTGAAAGAAAACGCTTGGTCCGTGCGCCAAACCATCTGGGAAATGATGGAGCGCGCCTCCAAAGGCGAGTTCTAAACCTCCATGAAGAACAGCCGCCCACTGGGGCGGCTTTTTTGACCCGACACGATTTCCCCACTTGCATCAACCTGGAGACCCAACATGCGGAAACAACAATTCCAACCCGCAGCCATCGCCGCGATCTGCGCAGCCGGCCTGCTGGGCAGCGCCCATGCCACCAACGGCATGAACATGGAGGGCTACGGCCCGATCGCCACTGGCATGGGCGGCGCCGCCACCGCTTACGACAACGGCACTGCGGCCATGGCCAACAACCCAGCGACTTTGCAGTTGGCGCCGGTGGGCCACCGCTTTGACGGGGCTGTGGGCATGTTGGGCCCAGATGTGACCACCACCATGCAAATGCCTGGCGCGACCACCGATGCCTCGAACGGCACGTCTTACGTCATGCCTGCAGTCGGCTGGACCAAGACCAGCGACCGCATGACATGGGGCGTCGGCGTTTTTGCACAAGGCGGCATGGGCACGGAGTACGGCTCCGACTCCATGCTGGCCATGGGCTCAGACGGGCAGGCCATGCGTTCAGAGTTGGGCGTGGGTCGCGTGATCTTCCCGCTGTCATATCGGGTCAACAATCAGTTGACGGTCGGCGCTTCACTGGACTACGTCTGGGCGAGCTTGGACATGGCCATGGCCACGTCGACCCAGCGTTTGGGCGGCATGGTGACCGGGGGCACATTGGCCGCACAAGTGCCGGCGATGATGGGCATGAACGGGGGCGCGAGTGCTGGGCGCATCGCTTTCAGCGACACCAACGACTTCACCGGAGCGGCCAAGGGCACAGGCTGGGGTGCAAAAGTGGGCCTGACCTACGCCCTCAGCGACACACTGCGCATTGGCGCCAGTTACCACGCCAAAACCCAAATCTCTGATTTGGAAACTGGCGGCACGGCAGCCAGCTTGAGCATGAACAATGGTGTCGCGGACACCGGAAAAATCACGGTGCGTGACTTCCAGTGGCCCGCCACCACAGCAGTCGGTGTGCAATGGCAAGCCACGCCGAAACTCAGCATCGCGGCGGACCTCAAGCACATTGCTTGGGCCGATGTCATGAAGAACTTCAACATGACCTACACCAGCGCACAGTTGGCACCCGGGGCCACTTTGGACTTTGCGTTGCCACAAAACTGGAAAGACCAAACGGTGACGATGTTGGGCATGGCCTACCAAGTCACGGACAAGACCACTGTGCGTGCTGGGGTCAACTTGGCATCCAACCCAATTCCCAGTGACTTGGCTCATCCTTTGTTCCCCGCCACAGTGAAAAACCATTACACCTTTGGCTTGGATCACCAAATCAGTGATCAATCCAGCATCAACGCCTCGGTGACGGTGGCACCCAAGGTCTCGGTGGTCAACAACAGCGGCCTCTCACTGCCCAACCCAGAGCCGGCCATGACCATCACCCACAGCCAAACCAACTTCCAGTTGATGTACAGCTACCGCTATTGATTTTTTGTCTCATCCTCGAGACTTGTTCAACCCCAGCTGGCGCTGCGCCACTGGGGTTGTTTTTTAGCTGTCGTCGTCGCCATCTTGCACCCACTGTCGCGCGTTCACGCTTGGCGTGAGCACATCGACAAATGCACGCTCAGTGAGCCCCATCACGCGCCGATAAGTCCACGCGTTGTGCGACACATGTTGTGCGTACAGACGGGTTTCGGTGATGGGCAGGGTTTCGATCCAAATCGCGGTGTCCATGTCCTGCTCAGGCAACCAGCGCTTGGCCCGGCCTGGCCCGGAGTTATAGGCTACGGCAGCAACAGGCAAGGCACCACCCGACTGGGTCAGCACATGCGCCCAGTAGTGCATGCCCAACTTGAGGTTGACTTCGGGCTCGCGCCAGCGCGCCAGGTCTTCGCGTGACATGCCCATGCGCTTGGCCGTCCAACGTGCCGTGCCCGGCATCAATTGCATCAAACCCGAGGCCCCAACCGTTGAGCGTGCCACGCTGACAAAACGACTCTCTTGCCGCATCAAACCATAAACGCTGCTCACATCCACGCCCGCTTCTTGCGCCGCCGCGCTCACCGCCTCACGCCACGGCGTCGGGTAGCGCCGTGAGGCGTCGTCCGGCCCATCGATGCGCAAGCTGGTGTTGATGCAGCGGTCCCACAAGCCCAATTCACAAGCCCATTGCGCCGCTGCTCGCAAGTCAGCCACGGGCCAATCTTGTCCACGGTGTAAGGCCACGGTGTAGTGCCATTCGCGCACGCCAGGCCCGTAGAGGCCCAGCGACATCGCCGTTTGTGCGCGCTGCAAGCCCGGGTTTTGCTGCACCTTGCGGATGTCTTGCGCCGAGACCTCGGGCACAGCTTCATCCTTGGCCATCAATGGCCAACGCGCTTGCGCCAAAGCGCCGTAATAGCCACCTTGTTCGACCAGGGCTTGGGCCCAACGGCGAGCCTGGGCTTGCTGTTGCGCATCCCCCGACTGCTGCCAGACCACAGCCTGCCAAAAGCGCCAGGTCGGCTCGTCTCGCAACGCGGCGGGGGATTGACTCAACCAGCGCTGCAAACGTTTCCAATCAGACAGGCGCAAGGCCGCGCGCAAGCGCCACTCGGCGTGGGTCTCGTCCACCGGCGCCAGATCGGCCGGAAACACCTCGACCGCTTCAGGCATTTGCGCCAACGCCATCCAAGTCGCCAATGTTGAGGCGACCCAAGTTTGCTGTGGGCGTGACAAGCCGGCGTGGCGAAGTTCAGCCTGCCATTGCGTCCATTGCGAGGGTGCTTGCTTGACTTGCCGCAGCCACGCCCACGTTGCCACCTCCGAACGCCAGCGCGCATCGAGCGATTGCTCCAAGCGCTGCAAAACACGCTCCGGTCGGCGAATCGCCTCGTCCGCCAGCGATGACAGCTGAGCATCCAACAGGCCCGCCAAAGCCTTGGCCTCGCTGCGGCGCCCGTACTCCACGGCCTTGCGCACCGCGTCGATCACGCGTTGTTGTGGCCAATGGCCTTGCGCCATCAGGGCCGCTGCGGCAGCCATACACCCCGGCCCTTTGCGTCGCTGCGCGTCCCACGCCGCCGACACCTTCGCCAAGTCCCAACGTTGTTGCACATGCCACTGCGCCACGCCCACCCAACAAGCAACGTCTTCGTCGTCTTGCATGCGAAACAGATCGTCTTGAGCCAGCAGGAGCGCCCACTCGCCGCGCTCACCCAGCAAGCGCATCCACTCGTTGCGCAAACGGTCTTCGTGGTAAGTGCCCGCCCATTGGGTCAAAAACGCCTCAATTTCCGTCGCGGTGGCGTCGGGCAACCGCGCGGACAAAGCCCAGTACTGCAACAGGGGCTGCAAGACATGGTCTTTGGGTACTCGCGCGCGCAAATTATTCAATGCACTCAAGTCGCGCTGCGCGTATGCGCTGTGCATGCGCTGCCACTCTTCAGCCGTTTGCGCATGCACCAGCTGCAGCCACGCAAATGTCCCCCCAACCCAGAATGTGCGCCACAATAAGCGCCAAGCTTCGCGCATTGCGCGTCCTCCCGTTTTTTTGTCATTATGAATATGGGCACCAGCGACGACCAGGACTTTGGCGAACTTTTCTACGGTTCAGACAAAAAAAACTTGCGCCAACAATTGGTGCAACGCCGACTCCACATGCCCGACCGCGAAGCACGCTCGGTTTGGTTGCAGCGGGTGTTGCGGGTCTGGTTGGTCGAACGCTCAGACACCACCATCGGCGCCTACTGGCCGATCAAAGGCGAGTTTGACGTTTTGCCCGCGCTGCACCGCTGGCAAGAGGCGGGGCGTGAGACCGATGTGGTGGAAGCCATCGTGCATCGACGCATTGGCCTGCCGGTGGTGGACAAAGCACACGGCACGCTGCAATTTCACACTTGGTATCCGGGTTGTCCAATGGAGGAAGACGCCTACGGCATCCCCAAGCCCAAGGGCACCGAGGTCATCGAGCCCACGTTGTTGTTCGTTCCTTGTGTGGGCTATGGCCCAGGCGGCTATCGCTTGGGCTACGGCGGTGGGTTCTACGACAAAACTTTGGCCGCCTTGAACCCGAGACCGTTCACGGTTGGGTTGGGCTTTGCCAACGCCTTCCTGCCCGAACTGGAACCGGAAGCGCACGACTTGCCCTTGGACGCCATCCTCAATGAAAACGGCGTGGTTTGGCCCATGGACAACGTGCAACGCGACTGGAAAACCTGATGGCGCGACCCAAGTCAGCCAACCACGAACTCAAGCGCGAGGAAATTTTGGACGTCGCGGCGCAGTGTTTTGCTCGCCAGGGTTATGTGGCCGCCAGCATGAACGACATCGCCAGCGCATGCGGCACCAGCAAGGCACGGCTCTACCACTATTACGACAGCAAGGAAGCCATGCTGTTTGACTTGCTGGATCGCTACACCCAACGCTTGTTGGTCATCGTCGGGGAAACCGACGCTCGGGCGCAACGGCATGGCTGGAACGATCGAGAAGCGCTGCATGACTTGGTGCGCGCGTTCTTGCAAGAGTACGGCCGCTCCGCGACGAAACACATGGCCTTGCTCAACGACGCCAAACACTTGAGCCGCGAACAACACGACTTGATCTTGAACCGCCAACGCGATGTGGTCTCAGCGTTCACGCGCTTTCTCAAACGGGCCTACCCCGAGCGCGTGCATGGCCCGCACGAGACGCCCATCACCATGATGGTGTTTGGCATGATGAACTGGACCTTCACGTGGCTGCGCAGTGACGGCCCCATGAGCTACGCGGACTTCGCGCAAGAAGTCATCGCCATGATGGAGCAAGGCTTGGGCTACCAACCAGTGCGTTAAACGCTATGCGCAGGCTTCATTGCGGTCGCGTCGGCACCGCAATGCGCGCCGCCCATTGCAAGCGCACCTCGACCACCTCTGGCAGTCCCCGCATCAACAAGGTCGTCGCCAACACATCAGTCGACGCCACGCGCACGTAAACCCGATCAGGGACCAAGCGCCGACTGGCCTCTAAACCCAACTTTTGGAGGGACGCGCGCACGGCCTCGGCCTGCCCCGGCGCTGTGACCACAGTGAGGCCGTCGTGCAAATACTGGCCTTGCGCGCTGGCGCTCAAGGCCACCTTGCCCGACCCTGCGTCTACCCAAGCGTCTTGCAGCTGCTTGCCGTCGTACCAAGATGCGACGTGCACCTGCGCACACGCACCCAAAGACAACCCGAACAGCAGTGGGCCCAAGACGATGCGAAAAAAGCCGGGCTTGTGATCAATGGCCATAGATCTTCACCTCCCACGAATCAAACAGCGAACGCGTGAGCGCCAATTCGTCTGACACCTCAATGGTCCACGAGCCCACGGGTGACTCGCCCATGTGACGCACCGAGCTGAAGGTAAATCCGCTTCGGATGTCTCCACATGCGCGACCGCAAGCGTGGGGACGTGTCAACTCACTCACACGGCCCAAGGGGCTGGTCAAACGCACATGCAAGTCACCGCTGTAAATCAACGCATCGTTGGTGCGCTCAGGAGTCGCTTTGAAAAATAACTCGACCCGTTCAACCACCGAGGGGCACTGGGACGCGTCGAAACGATAAGAGCGCGAGATCGCGCCGTCATTTTGTGGAATTTGCAGGGAAAACTGCGGCGTGAATCCCGGCACCAGAAGCCCCGAAGTGCATATTTTTTCCGGCCCGAACGGCACAAAGTCTGTCGCCTTTGCCACGGCTGCGGTGGCGTCAACACGACCAAAGCCAAAGCGGTGACTGTATTGACCAGACCCCATCGCAGCAGACTGGGGAGCCAGCCACCCCGCGCACGCCCCAGCCTCACAAGTCATGGGCTGGGCGGTATCCGCCAGAATCCAAGCCACTTCACGCGCGCCAAGTTCAGCATTCGCCTGCAGCATCAAAGCCGCCACACCCGACGTCACCGCAGCGGAGCCCGAGGTGCCAACAAAACCTGAGACGCCAGTGTCACCGCCCATGTAATCACCATCCGGGTTGGCGCCCCCTGCGCCGACCATGTCCGTCGTCACCAATCCCGCGCCCGATGAGCCGCCCGGGGCAGACACCAAAACATTGGCTCCCGGTTCGCTGTAAGCCACGGCCTGGCCGGAGTCATCGCTGGCCCCCACCGCAATCACGTGCCGGCTGTTGGTGAAGGTGTCCCAACTGCTGAGGGACACATCCAAGGGGCAGTCCGGGTGCCTCAAGGTGCCACAGTTACCCGCCGCGAACACGATGACTGGCGCCTTCGCCAGAGCCGCCGTGGCCTCCACCTCTTCTCGCCACCCCACATCCGAGTCCGTGAAGCTGGTTGAGATTTGATGCGTCCACGAGTTGTTGACCACGCGGGCACCATGGTCAACCAAAGCGGTGTCCAGGGCCTGGGCCAGTGAATTGGTCGCTTCAAGCCCCTCATCTGGAACCACACGAAAGGCAATCAACTCCGCCAGTGGGGCAACACCTCGCCCCCCACCGTTTTCGTAAGTGGGTCCACGCGCTGCCGACGCAATCAGCCCCGCCACAGCCGTGCCGTGCCAAGCCGTCGTCGAAGCCGGATCTGGCGAAGGATCGCTGATCCCGGATAAGAAGTTGGCGTACGTCGCAATCCGGCCGCCGTCGTTGGGATCATTGAGATTCAAACCCCACAAATCGGGGTGATGGATTTGAATCGCGGTGTCCAACAGCGCCACCCTGATGCCGCGTCCCGTGTGCTCAAAGTTGAGCCCATATGGGGGCACGTTGACGCCGTTCGCATGCAGATGCCACTGCTGCGCTTCAAGCGCTTCACCGCTGCCGTCAAAAACACCATCAATCGACGCCATGCCCACCGGCTGCGGCGGCGCCGGAGAGCCACCACCGCCGCCGCAGGCGGCCAACAACGAAGCGAGCGCACAGGCCAGCCGCAGCGCCAATCCACGTAAGCTCAAAATAACCATCCCTTTAATTAGATCGGCGAGCTGCTCGCCACACCGCCTTTGCTTTTCGCTGCCGCATACTATCGGACAATCTCGTGCCCGTCCGGAATGGAATCGGTCGTTTCGTCACAATTTCAAGTCAGCCGAGTTTTATGAACCCAAGCTCTCCGCCTGTGCACGTCGTGGTCATGGCCGCCGGCAAAGGAACGCGCATGAAAAGCGCCCGCCCCAAAGTGCTCCACCAATTGGGTGGACAGGCGCTGCTGCAGCGCGTGCTGCACACTGCACATGATTTGGGCGCGCAACAGTGCGTGGTCATCACCGGCCACCAAGCCGAGGCAGTCGAGGCGGCCACCCAAAGCTTCGTGCCTGAAGGCTTGTCGCTCCGATTTGCACGCCAAGAACCCCAGTTGGGCACAGGGCACGCCGTCCAGCAAGCTGCCCCCGCGCTTGAGTCGGGCAGCATCGCGTTGATTCTCTCGGGTGACGTGCCGCTGACCGAATTCACCACCTTGCAGCCCCTGATTGATGCCGCGCAACAAGGTGCTTTGGCCTTGTTGACGGTCGATCACCCCCAGCCCGATGGCTATGGACGCATCGTGCGCGATGCACAAAACCAGGTGCTGGCGATCGTGGAGCACAAAGACGCGAACGAAGGCCAACGCGCCATTCGCGAAATTTACTCTGGCATCATGGCGGTCAAGGTCGATCATCTGCGGCCGTGGCTGGCTCGCTTGGACAACAACAACGCACAAAGTGAGTACTACCTCACTGACGTGGTGCGCTTTGCAGCCGCAGATGGTGTGACCATTCAAGCGGTTTGTATCGACGACCCCGTGCAAGTGGAAGGCGTCAACAGCCCTCAGCAACTGGCTGCACTTGAGCGCGCCCTCCAGTGGCGCCAAGCACAAGCCTTGATGACTGCGGGCGTACGCCTGGCCGACCCGGCGCGCATCGACATTCGCGGCGACTTGCAGTGCGGCCAAGACGTGGCCATCGACATCAATTGCATTTTTGAGGGCGCGGTGCGCATCGACGAAGGCGCCAGCATCGGCGCGCACTGCGTGCTGCGCAATTGCCACATCCAAGCGGGCGCTCAAATCCACCCCTACACCCACATCGACGGCGGCAAAGAGGGCGCCACAGTGGGCGCGCGCAGCCTGATTGGGCCCTTTGCTCGACTGCGCCCTGGCGCGCAACTGGGCGAAGAAGTCCACATTGGCAACTTCGTTGAAGTCAAGAACAGCCGCCTCGCCGATGGCGCCAAAGCCAACCACTTGGCTTACCTGGGTGACGCCGTGGTCGGCGAACGCGTCAACTACGGCGCGGGCAGCATCACCGCCAATTACGACGGCGCCAACAAACACCGCACCACCATCGAGGCCGATGTCCACGTGGGCAGCAACTGCGTTTTGGTGGCCCCCGTCACCATCGGTGCCGGCGGCACGGTGGGGGCCGGCTCCACCGTCACCAAAGACACGCCCCCCGGAGCCTTGACCGTCACGCGGGCCAAACAAGTCCACATCGCGGATTGGGCTCGACCCGCCAAAAAAGCGAAGCCGTAAAAGAGCCCCAGCGCGAGTGGCGGGCGCAGGCTCTTGTCCGGTGTGATCAAATGGCTTGGGAAGCAAGGCCGGGCGCGGACATGCACCAGTTGGAACTGCCCCGCTGTCCTCGTGGTTGGGCTTGACTGATTTCAGTGATACCAAGTGGGCGTCGCACAGACCTCTTGTCGAGGGGCAGGTCATCGCCTCATACTGCCCTTCGCTTCGCTCGGTCACAAATCGGCTCAAACCCGCCCCACCGGGGTGATGCGGACGCTGCCGCGTCCGATGGGCTTCGCCACATGTGAAGTGTTTCTTCTGCCCCGTTATGCCTCGCTGAGCAGCACAGCCGCCATGGGCGCGAAGCGCGCCAGCGCTTCGCTTCAATCATCTGACTCGGTCCGGTTGTTTGAACGGAGCTCAAGCCGCAGGCTTGAACGCAGTGAGTTCTGGACCGGCCCAGGGCGGCGAGCAGCGCAAGGGATGCCTGCTCGCGCAGCGGGC
>JALRFN010000301.1 GCA_023268425.1 Burkholderiaceae bacterium
CGACAGTCTTGGTTGGCTCGCTTGCGCCAGGGTCTGTCCAAAACCGGCTCCGGCCTCAGTGCGGTCTTCGTCAACGCGAAAATCGACGACGACTTGTACGACGAGTTGGAAGCGGCCTTGTTGAGTGCCGATGTCGGCGTCAAAGCCACTACCCACCTGCTTGAGCAACTGCGCCGCGACGTGCGTGCCGAACGCGCGCAAAGTGCAGACCAAGTCAAAGCGCTGCTGCGCAGAGGCATCGCGCAGTTGCTGAGCCCCTTGCAGCGCAGTTTGGTGATTGGTGAGCACCCCACAACGGTGTTGATGGTCGCCGGTGTCAATGGGGCAGGCAAGACAACCTCCATCGGCAAGCTCACGCAACACCTGAGTCAACACGGTGCTTCGGTTTTGCTGGCAGCGGCAGACACCTTCCGCGCCGCCGCGCGCGAGCAGCTTTCGGTTTGGGCGGACCGCAATATGGTCGAAATCGTCAGCCAAGCCAACGCCGACCCTGCGGCCGTGAGCTTCGATGCCGTGCGCGCGGGGCTGGCACGCCAGCGCGATGTGGTGATCATCGACACGGCGGGTCGCTTGCCCACGCAACTGCACTTGATGGATGAACTGCGCAAAATCAAGCGCGTGGTCAGCAAAGCCGAGGCCAGTGCGCCACATGAGGTGTTGTTGGTACTTGATGGCAACACGGGGCAAAACGCTTTGGCTCAAGTCAAAGCGTTTGACGACGCGTTGACGCTCACCGGGCTTGTGGTGACCAAACTGGACGGCACGGCCAAAGGTGGCGTCTTGGCCGCCATCGCGATGGAGCGGCCTGTGCCGGTTTATTTCATTGGCGTGGGCGAACAACTGCATGACTTGCAAACCTTTGACGCCTTAGAGTTTGCGCAAGCGCTGCTGCCTTGATGCACCAAACCTCACACTCGCGCCAACCGGGCAAGCCACGCGGCTGAGCGCATGAACAACCGCCGATCACAACTGGTCTTGTTGGGCGCTGGCTTGGGTCACCTCCAAGTCCTGCGTGACTGGAGCCAACGCCTGCACAAAGGCGTTGAACTGACCGTCATCACGCCCTCGCCGCAACCAACCTATAGCCCGGGACTGAGCGCCTGGGTCAATGGGGAATGCCAAGCGTCGGACATCAACATCGCACTGGAGCCTTGGATCAAAGCCTGCGGCGCTCGGTGGATTCAAGACCGCTGCATCGGCTTGGACGTGCACGCACGCACCATCCAACTGCGCAACGAGCCCGAGCGCTTGTTGCACTTCGATTGGCTCAGCATCAACACGGGCTCCAGCATGGGCCTGCAACAACTGGAAGACTTGCTGCCCGGCGCCAAGGGGCGGGTTTTGCCCGTGAGGCCAGTTGAGCAATTCATGGATTATTGGGCGCGAGCCCTGGAAACCGCCAAACAACGCCGCATGGCGGTGGGTGTGATTGGCGCTGGGGCTGCCGGCGTGGAATTGGCTTTGGCACTCAAACGCCGCTTGAGCGACGTCAAAGCCCAGGCCAGTGTCAGCCTGATTGCGGGCGACGAACACTGGTTGGCCGCACCCGGTAGCCGTGCACGCCGACTGGCCGAGCGGGCCCTGCAGCAAGCACACATTCAGGTGCTGCACCAAAAGTGTACGCAAGTGGGCGATGGGGAATTGTGCTTGGACAACGGCATGCGCCTGGCTTGTGATTTGCCGATTGTTACCACGGGCAGCATGGCGCCGCCTTGGCTGCGCAACAGTGGCTTGGCGCTGGACGCGCACGGCTATGTCGCGGTCAATGCACACCAGCAGTCGACTTCACACCTGCGCGTGTTTGCCCTGGGGGACGTCGCCACCCGCGTGGACAGACCGCACGCCAAAAATGCTGCGTACGCTTTGCACGCGGGTCAACAACATGCGCAGACCTTGTGGGCCGCCATCCAAGGCTTGGACTTGAAGCCCATTCCCACGCCCAGGCGCTTGTTGCAGTTCATGAACACCTCAGATGGCCGCGCCACCGTGCAATGGGGTGACAGCTGCATCAACGCGGGCTGGGTACTCCGCTGGAAGCGCAGCCGCGATGAGGCTCAACTCGCCGCCCTGCGGCACACGGCTGAGGCGCTCCCGCCCCCAAGCACCGCAGTCGACTGAGGCTTTAGCGCACCCAAACGCCTGGTGTGGATGCCTCGACCACTTCACCAATGCAAGCGGCCTGAGCGAAGCCGTATTGTGCGAAAACCGCCAGCACAGCGTCTAAGACCTCTGGCGCGCAAGACACCAACAACCCCCCACTGGTCTGAGGGTCGGTGATCAAGTCCTGCTGCGCTTGGCCAAAACCCGCAGCCCAGTGCACACCCTCACCATAAGAGGCCCAGTTGCGTTTAGAGGCGCCAGTGACCATACCTTGCTGCAACAAGCCCAGCGCCTGTGGCAACACAGGCACGCGCGCCCAGTCGATGCAAACCCCGTGACCGCTGCCGCGAGCCAGCTCCAGGGCGTGGCCAGCCAAACCAAAGCCAGTCACGTCGGTGAGCGCGTGCACCCCATCCAACAACGCCAAATCAGCACCAGGTTTATTCAGTTGCGTGGCTGCATCAACCATGGCGCGATAGGCCTCAGGGCTGAGGGCGTCTTTTTTCAAGGCGGCCGAGTACACCCCCACACCAATCGGCTTGCCCAAGACCAGCACATCACCGACGCGGGCAGCCTTGTTGGTCTTGATGCGATCGGGGTGCACCAGGCCCAGGGCCACCAGCCCATAAATCGGCTCCACCGAGTCGATGCTGTGTCCACCGGCGATCGGGATGCCCGCGTCGCGACAGACACTTTGCCCACCCGCCAAAATCTGTCCGATGGTTTGCGGACTGAGCACGGAAATCGGCATGCCCACCAGGGCCAAGGCCATGATGGGCTTGGCGCCCATGGCGTAAATGTCCGAAATCGCATTGGTCGCCGCGATGCGCCCAAAGTCATAGGGGTCGTCCACGATGGGCATGAAAAAGTCGGTCGTTGCCACCAAGGCCTGCTCATCGTTGAGTCGGTACACGGCGGCGTCGTCGGCCGTTTCGTTGCCCACCAACAGCTCGGGCGGAATGAAGGGTGCGGGCATCTCGCGCAACATCTCCGCCAGCAAACCCGGCGCGATTTTGCAGCCACAGCCACCGCCATGTGACAAAGAACTCAAGCGCGGTTCCGTGCTCGTCGATTCAGCCATCTTTCACTCCTGTTCCACTCAATGCCCACGCTCCAACGCGCGGTGGGCACAGGCGGCGTGAGTCTAGCGCAGCCACCACGCCAGACTGATCAACTGCTGCGCCAAGGACCATGAAGGCACACTGGTTCGCGCAAGCTGATTCAAAAAAAAGCCAAGGGCAGGCCCTTGGCTTTCATTGCTTAAACGCAGATGGCCATCAAACGCGGCCACCCACGCGGCGCCAAATGGCAGGCAACACCACCACAGCCAGTACGATTTTGACCAAGTCACCCAACACGAAAGGGGTCAAGCCGTATTGCAACACGGGCTTGTCCCAGCCGATGACATTGCCCAACCACAGCAGGCCCAGCGCGTAAATCGCCACGTTACCCAGCAACATCGCCGCTGCAGTGCCCAAAGCGTTGCGGTCCCAGCCACGCTCAGCCAGAAAACCCGTGATCGCCACGGCGGGCAAGAAGCCCAGCATGTAACCGCCCGTGGTACCCAACATGTAAGCCAGACCTGCGCCACTGGTGAACACTGGCAAGCCAGCGGCGCCCTCCACCAAATACAGGGCCACCGTAGCCAAACCCAAACGCCAGCCGTAGGCCACACCCAAAGCCAAGACCACCAGGGTCTGCATGGTCATGGGCACGGGATAAAACGGCACCGAGACCTTGGCCGAAATGGCCAACAACACCGAACCCAGCAGCATCAGCAACAAGGCGCGACGGGTTTGCAAAGGGCCTTGTGTGGGCCACAGCACTTGAGCCAAGGTGGGTGTAGAGAGACTGAATTGCATGTTCAACATTTCCTCGATATCGATGGTGCAGCGCAACATGCGC
>JALRFN010000304.1 GCA_023268425.1 Burkholderiaceae bacterium
GTTCGACTTTGGCCAAGGACAACATTTGGTTGGCCAGCTGGGTGGCGCGGTCCACCGTGTGCTCAATCTCCCCCAGGGCTTGCGCGGTGGCTACGTCGCCGCGGCGGGCCGACTGCACTTGTGTTTTTAACACTGCCAAAGGTGTGCGCAATTGGTGGGCGGTGTCGCGCACAAAGCGCTTTTGGTTGTTCAGCAAGCGACTCAAGCGCGCCATCACGGCGTTGGTGGCCGTGAGCACTGGACGCAGTTCCCTGGGCGCACCCGTGGCATCGACCGGGGCCAAATCATGGGGCGCACGCTCGCGCAGGGTGCGCGACAAGGCGCGCACGGGTGCAGTCGCCCGCTGCACGCCCCAGATGACCACCACCGCAATGACCAAAACCAACAAGCCCTGGCGCCAAAGGGTGCGCTTCAAGATGCCACGCGCCTGCGCTTGACGCAGCTCCAAGGTCTCAGCGACTTGAATCAAGGCCATGGCCGATCCCTCGCTGCTCACCACGGGTTGCTGCAAGACGGCCACCCGCACCGGACGCCCCTGGTAGTCGTCGTCGTAAAAATCAACCAACGCCGCGTATGCCGGGCGCACTGGCATTTGGCCTTGCCACGTGGGCAAGTCGGCAAAGCCAGACACCACCGCCCCGCTGGGCGCGGTGACTTTGTAAACCATGCGGCTTTGGTTGTCGGCTTCGAAAGCCTCCAAAGCGGAGTACGGCACGGTGGCGCTGAGCCTGGCCTGCGCGCCATAGCCTTGCACGGTCAACTGCTCGCCAATGGTCTTGGCAGAGGCCAGCAAAGTGCGGTCGTAGGCCAAGTTGGCCGCAGCCAGCGTCTCCACGTACAGACTCACGGTGTTGACACCAACCAACAAAAGCACAGGCAACAACACCACCCACAACAGCGTGCGGCGCAATGAGTGTTGCCCGGTCGCTTCACCCATGTTCAAACGGCCTCAGCTTTGAGCAAATAGCCCAAACCACGCAGGGTCACCAACTGCACGCCTGTGCCCTGTAGACGCTTGCGCAAGCGGTAGGCCACCACCTCAATGGCCTCGATTTGCACACCTGGATCCCCCGCAAAGACTTGCTCAAACAAATGCTCTTTGCTCACCGCACGCCCGGGCAGTGTCATCAACTGGCGCATGAGCGTGGCCTCGCGTGTGGGCAGGTCCACCACTTGCCCTTGGTGGTAAAGCGCGCCGCTGCTGCGATCCAAACGCCATTCGTTCAAGGCCACCAAGTCGCTTTCGGTCGCGACAACGGTGCTGCCGTGGCGACGCACCAAGGCGCGCAGTCGCGCTTCCAATTCATCCAAATCAAAGGGCTTGGTCAAGTAATCATCGGCGCCAGTGTTCAGCCCCAACACCCGGTCCCCCACGGCACTGCGCGCGGTCAACAGCAAGACGGGGGTGCGCAAACCCGCTTGGCGTGCGTCACTCAAAATCAACAAACCATCGCGGTCGGGCAGGCTCAAATCCATGGCTACCACATCGGGCGTGTGGGCTCGCCACCACGCCAATGCAGGCTCGCCCGCATCGAAGGCGGCAACGTGCATGCCTCGTCGCTCCAGACTGCGCACCAGCGTTTGGCGCAAGTCGGCGTCGTCTTCGACCAGCATCAAGCGCATGACATCTCCGCGTTTTCCCTAGGTTTTGCAACAGCCCACTGACAGCTTGACTGACGACCATATCGCCACGTGGGCGGTGAACCGCAACAGCAAGCGCCGCGAGGTTAACACCGCCACGCCAACTCAACACACCCCAGGAGACTGACCATGCGCACACGCCGCACCATTTTGAAAGCCATCGCCCCCATCGGAGCTGCCATCGCCTTGCACGGCTCCGTTTGGGCCTTCACGCCAGGTGCCACAGAGTGCATTGCCCCGGCCGGTGCAGGCGGCGGTTGGGACTTCACCTGCCGCCAAGTTGGCAAGACGCTGCAAGACTTGAAGCTGATTCCAGGCAGCATGCAAGTCACCAACCGCGCTGGCGGCGGCGGCGGCGTGGCTTACGCGGAAGTCATCAACAAGCGCAACGGTGACAACAACTTGATCGTGGCCGCCTCCAGCGCCACGGCCACCCGTTTGGCCCAAGGGGCCTACCCAGGCAACAACATGAGCCAAGTGCGCTGGGTAGGCGCTGTGGGCGCGGATTACGGCATCGTCGCCGTGGCCGCCAATTCCCCGATCAACACCCTGCCCGAGCTGATGGCCAAAACCAAAGCCGACCCCAGCAGCGTGGCCTTCGCGGGTGGCTCGGCGGTGGGCGGTTGGGACCACCTGAAGGTGTTGATGGCGGCACGCAAGTCCGGCATCAGCAACGTGCGCGGCATCAAGTACGTGGCCTTTGATGGCGGCGGCGAAGCCGTCACGCAATTGCTCGCGGGCAAGGTGCAGGCGTTCACGGGTGACATCTCTGAAGCCAAAGGCTTTGCCGACGCGGGCAAGATCAAGATCGTGGCGGTCTTGGCCCCCGAGCGTTTGGAGGGTGACTTCGCCAAGTTCCCGACCGCCAAGGAGCAAGGCTTGGAGGTGATCGGTGCCAACTGGCGCGGCTTTTACGCGCCAGGCGGCATGTCTGATGAGGCCTACGCCTTTTGGTCCAAGCAAATCACCAGCATGTACCAATCGCCCGAGTGGCAATCGGTGATGGCCAAAAACGGCTTGGCCAAGCTGAACCTGCAAGGCCCTGCCTTCCAGGCCTTCGTCAAAGAGTCGGTGGAGTCCATCCAAGACTTGTCGAAAGAAATCGGCATCATCAAGTAAAGCGCGATGCGCCTGGGCCCTAGCGCATGCGTGCCGGGGCCACTTTTTTTCAGTCTGAGCACCACCCACATGACCTCACACCTCAGCGACCGCGTTTTTGGCGCCCTGGTGATCCTGATGGCCGCCTTGATGGCCTGGGGCACCGAGCAAATTCAAGAGAGTTTCATCCAAGACCCCTTGGGGCCCAAAGTCTTCCCGTGGTTGATTGCAGCGGTCATGGGCCTATCGGGCCTGTACATGGTGCTGCGCCCAGACGCCTCACCGCACTGGCCAAGCGGCCGCAAACTCGGCGAAATGTTGTTCACCGTGGCGGTCATGGTGGCCTATGCGCAGTGGTTGCCCGACCTCGGCTTTGTCTTGAGTACCGCGCTGGTGGCGGGCTTTCTGTCTTGGCGTTTGGGCAGCACGGTCAAGCAAGCCACGCTGGCTGGTGCGCTGCTCGCCATCGGCATCTACCTGGTCTTTCACAGCGTGTTGGGCTTGTCGCTGGCGCGTGGACCTTGGGGGTTTTGAGTCATGGATGCACTGCAATCATTGGCCGACGGCTTCGTCATCGCGCTGACTTGGCAAAACCTCTTGCTGGCCTTGCTGGGCTGTTTGCTGGGCACCATGATTGGTGCGCTGCCGGGTTTGGGCCCGTCCAACGGCGTGGCCATTTTGATTCCCGTGGTCTTCAGCCTGGGCTTGGGCGCCACGCCTGCTTTGATCTTGCTCACCAGCGTGTACTACGGCGCCATGTATGGGGGGCGCATTTCCTCAATTTTGCTCAACATTCCTGGCGATGAACCCGCCTTGATGACCACGCTGGACGGCTATCCGATGGCCCGTGCGGGTCAAGCCGGTGAAGCACTTGCGATTTCGGGTTTGGCCTCCTTCGTGGGCGCGTTTGTCGCGACCTGGGGGCTGGTGTTTTTGGCCCCACAACTGGTCAACGTGGCCTTGCTGTTTGGCCCAGCGGAGTACTTTGCGCTGTTCACGCTGGCCTTTGCCACGCTGGGCGGGCTGACCAGCAAAAACCAAGGCAAATCTGCGCTGGCCGCTGCCGTGGGCTTGGGTCTGTCCACCATTGGTGTGGACGGTCAAACGGGTGTGCCGCGTCTGACCATGGGCAACGTGCACTTTTATGACGGCATCCATTTTTTGGTCGCCATCGTCGGGCTGTTCGCGCTGTCCGAGGTCTTGATCTTCATCGAACAACGCCAAGCCGGGGCGCCACAAGACGAGCACATCGTTGAGTCGGTGGGCCGCACCACGCCGCCCCTGAGCATGATCAAGCAAACCAGCGGCAGCATGGCGCGTGGCACGGTGCTGGGCTTCATCGCCGGGGTGTTGCCCGGTGCGGGGGCCTCGCTGGGCTCCTTCATCGCCTATGCCGCAGAAAAGAAAATCGTGGGCAGCAAAGGCCGCTTTGGCCAAGGCGACCCACGGGGTGTTGCGGCACCTGAAGCTGGCAACAACGCGGCTGCCGGCGGCGCCTTGGTGCCCATGTTGGCTTTGGGCGTACCCGGCTCGGGCACCACTGCGGTGTTGTTGGCCATGTTGCTGGCGCTGGACATCACGCCCGGCCCATTGCTCTTTCAAAAGAACCCTGATGTGGTCTGGGGGCTGATCGCCGCGCTGTTCATTGGCAATTTCATGTTGTTGGCGCTGAACCTGCCCATGGTCAATTTGTTTGCGCGTGTGCTGCGCATCCCTTCGCGCTACCTGATGCCCGGCGTGGCCATGGTCAGCTTCGTTGGCATCTACGGCATTTCGGGTTCGACCTTTGACTTGGCGGTGATGATTGGCTTTGGCGTCATGGGTTGGGTGTTTCGCAAATTTGACATCCCCTTGGTGCCTGTGGTGCTGGGCATCATGTTGGGCGATCAAATGGAGAAAAACCTGCGCCGCGCGATGACGATTTCTGACGGCGACTGGGGCGTATTGGTCAGCTCACCTTTGGCGATTGGCCTGCTCAGCGCAGCGATTTTGGGCTTTATCGCACCCATGCTTTTTGCTCGCTACTTGCGCCTCAAACCCAAAGCAGATCCGACCATTGGCGAGCGCGACTGAGGCCAGCGGCGCACCGCGTGTGCGCCCTGTGCTGACTTTACAATTCCAGCCAACCGCAGCACCCGCTGCGGTTGTTTTTTGGCGGACATGAGGATGGGGTCAATGGCATACGACGTTTACGCAGTGGGCAACGCATTGGTGGATTTGGAGTTCCAAGTCACGGACGGCGAATTGCAAGCGCTGGGTATTGAAAAAGCGCGCATGACTTTGATCGACGCCGACCAGCGCCTGGACCTCTTGCACCGCATGGGTGACCACCAACCGCGCCGCACCGGCGGCGGCTCGGCGGGCAACACCGTGGTTGCCTTGCAGCAACTGGGGGGCGAGGCTTATTTTTCCTGCCGCGTCGCCGACGATGGCTTTGGCCGCTTTTATGCCGATGATTTGCACGCCCACGGCGTACACAGCAACGTGCACACCGCTCGCCATCAAGGCCACACCGGCACTTGCCTGGTCATGATCACACCAGACGCCGAGCGCACCATGAGCACACACTTGGGGGTAAGCGCCGAGTTGAGCAGCCATGAACTTGAGCCAACGGCCATTGAGGCCAGCCGCACGTATTACATGGAAGGCTATCTGGCCGCATCGCCCACGGGCCTGGACGCCGCCCTAAAAGGCCGCACCGTGGCGCAGCGCGTGGGCGCGCAGTTGGCCTTGACGCTCAGCGATGTCAGCATGATCAACTTCTGCCGCGCTGGGCTGGCGGCGATGCTGGGCGATGGTGTGGAGGTCTTGTTCGCCAACGAAGACGAAATCAAAGCCTGGTTCAACACCGACGATTTGGGCGTGGCGCTGGCGGCCGCACCGGCACTGGCGCAGACCGTGTGCGTCACGGTTGGCGCCAAAGGCTGCGTAGTGCTGGACAAAGGCTTGCGCATTGACGTGGCAGCGCCTGTCGTCAAGGCGGTCGACACCAATGGCGCAGGCGACATGTTTGCTGGCGCCTTCCTCTACGCCCGCTCGCGTGGCGCCGACCCCAAGCGCGCCGCCGAGTTGGCCACCCGCGCAGCCTCTGCGGTGGTCGCGCAGCCAGGCAACCGCTTGCCCACCGACACGCTGCTGGCCTTGCGCGAGGCCTGGCAACTGGCATAAAAGCCAGACCACGGCGCTGTCGCCCGCAGCGCCTGAATTGCACAAATTCGATAGCGGCTGCTTGGCTTTTGGGCTAAAACGTTGTGCCATGAGCACCGATCACATCACCGACTTGGGCGCAGTCGAACTCAGCGCCGCCATCCACAGCCGACGCTTGTCCTGCGAAAGCGTCATGCGCGCTTATCTGGAGCGCATCGCCGCTTTGAACCCCAAGCACAACGCGCTGGTGGCTTTGCGGCCAGCGGAAGATTGCATGGCCGAGGCGCGCGCCTGCGACGCCGAGCTGGCCGCAGGCCAGTCGCGGGGTTGGATGCACGGCATGCCCCAAGCCATCAAAGACACGGCCAACGCCAAAGGCTTGCCCTCCACGCTAGGCTGCACGCTGCTCAGAAACAACATCGCCACCAGCGACAGCATCATCGTCGAGCGCGCCAAGGCTGCCGGTGCCCTGGTGATTGGCAAAACCAACATCCCAGAATTTGGCCTGGGCTCGCACACCTTCAACAACGTTTATGGCACCACTGGCAACGCCTATGACACATCGGTCGTTGCTGGTGGCAGCAGTGGTGGCGCGGCAGTGGCTTTGGCCCAGCGCATGCTGCCTGTGGCCGATGGCAGCGACTTCATGGGCTCTTTGCGCAACCCCGCGGCTTGGAACAACATCTTTGGCATGCGCCCCAGCCAAGGCCTGGTGCCGTTCGCGCCGGGCGCTGATGTGTGGCTGAGCCAACTGGGCACCGAAGGCCCGATGGCGCGGCGCGTGGCCGACCTCGCTGCCTTGCTCAACACCCAGGCTGGCCATGACACGCGCCAACCGCTGAGCTGGAGCCCAGACGGCCCAGCCAGTTTGACGGGCGCCAGTTTGCAGGGCGTGCGCGTGGGCTGGTTGGGTGATTTGGCTGGCTACTTGGCCACCGAACCCGGCGTGCTCGACGCCTGCGAGGCGGGGCTGGAGCGCATGCGCCAAGCTGGCGCCGTGGTCGAACGGGTCAGTCTGGACATGGATTTGGAGGCCGTCTGGACGACTTGGCTGGTGTGGCGCAATGCCTTGATTGGCCCGCGCATTGGGGCCTTGATGCACCTGCCCGGCGCCCGCGAGGCCATCAAGCCCGAAGCGCTGTGGGAATATGACCAATCTCAGGGTTTGAGTTTGCTGCAGTTCATGCGCGCTTCTGAAGTGCGCACCCAGCTTTACAACAAGATGTCCACGCTGCTCGCTCAAGTCGACCTGCTTACCCTGCCCGTGGCTCAGGTGTGGCCCTTCCCCGTCGAGCAACGTTGGCCCCAACAGGTCAACGGCCGCGCCATGAGCACCTACCACCGCTGGATGGAGGCGACCATTTACGCCACGCTGGCCGGCATGCCCGCGATCAGCGTGCCCAGCGGCTTTGACGCCACAGGTCGTTTGCCCATGGGGCTGCAGTGGATTGGCCCAGCCCGAGGTGACGCGGCCTTGTTGCGCTGGGCAGCGGCCTACGAAACGCAAATTGAAGACTGGTTGAGCCGTCGCCCCAACTGAGGTCGGCCCTCAGCGCTTAGGCGTTCAACTGAATCTGCCGCCACAAGACTTGGCGCAGCGCAAAGCTGGAGCGCAGGCGCTGCACGCCAGGCAGTTGTGACAAGCGGCGGTGCAGTTGCTCATAGTCACTGGCGTCGCGTGCCACCACGCGCACCAGGTAATCGAACTCGCCGCTCATCAGCCAACACGACAAGACTTGGCGCACTTGGGCAATGGCTTGTTCGAACGCATTCATGGACGCGCCGTCCTGGCCCTTGAGCGTGACCTCCACAAAGATGTCTTGCTTGTAGCCCAAGCCTTTGGGCGAAACGGTGGCCGCATAGCCGGTGATCACCCCTTCATCTTCCAAGCGTTTCATGCGCCTGGCCACCGACGACGGCGAGGTGGCGCAGCGCTGCGCCAACTGCGCCAAAGTCTGACGCCCATCGTCTTGCATGGCGTGAATGAGTTTGATGTCGATTTTGTCCATGGCGGTGATTTTCACCAAAAAATTAATCATTTGGAATTGAAATCCCCAATCATTCGGGTTTTCACATGCCAATTTGCGCACACTCGCCAAGCCCCAATTTCTACACTGCCTGCATCCAAACCACCGCTTTTTCAGGAGCAAACCAAATGCACATCGGCATTCCCAAAGAAATCAAAACCCAAGAAAAGCGCGTCGGCTTGACGCCGCAGGCAGTGGCCCAATTGGTCGCCAGCGGCCACCGCGTCACGGTGGAAACCCTGGCGGGTCAAGGCAGTGGCTACAGCGATGCCGAGTACACCGCCGCAGGCGCCGCCATCGCCGATGTCGCCACGACTTGGAACGCCGAGATGGTGGTCAAAGTCAAAGAGCCACAGCCGCTTGAAATCGCGCGCTTGAAAGCGGGACAACTGCTGTTTTGCTATTTGCATTTGGCACCCGATGCCGAGCAGACCGACGGTTTGATGGCCAGCGCTTGCACGGCCATCGCCTTTGAGACCGTTGAGGACACCGCTGGCCGACTGCCCCTGCTGGCGCCCATGAGTGAAGTCGCAGGTTGCTTGGCGCCTCAAGTGGGTGCGCAAGCCTTGCACACCTGGCGCGGTGGACGTGGCGTCTTGATGGGCGGTGTGCCTGGCGTGGCCCCGGCGGATGTGCTGATTTTGGGTGGTGGCGTGGTGGGCACCCAAGCGGCCAAAGTGGCCTTGGGCATGGGCGCCAGCGTGACGATTTTGGACCGTGATTTGAATCGACTGAAAACGCTGGACGCGCAATTTGGCGGTCGCTTGCGCACAGCCCATGCGGGCCTGTTGCCCACGCTGATTCGCCAAGCCGACATGATTGTGGGCGCCGTCTTGATCCCCGGCGCCAAAGCACCGCACCTAGTGCGGCGCGCCGATTTGGCCGAGCTGCGCCCGGGCTGCGTGTTGGTGGACGTGGCGATTGACCAAGGCGGTTGTTTCGAGACCAGCCATGCCACCACGCACGAAAACCCCACCTACATGGTCGACGGGGTGGTGCACTACTGCGTGGCCAACATGCCCGGCGCGGTGGCCCGCACCTCGACGCAAGCGCTCACCGCAGCCGTCTTGCCTTACGCACAGCGCTTGGCAGACCAGGGGTGGCAGGCTGCACTCAGAGCCGACGCTGGTTTTGCCAAGGGTTTGAACATCCACGCGGGCCAGGTCTGCGAGCCCCATGTTGCGCAAGTGCAGGGCAAGCGCTTGTTGGCGACGGCCAAAGCATTGGGCTGACCCGTCCGTTGAGGTTGCGGCTGGGAGCGGGTGCAGCTGCGCGTCTGAGGTGACGCGCATCAAACCCACGCGCTGATCGCGAAGCTATGATTCGCGCATGGATTCCCCCCTCCTGGCATCCTTCAAACGCGCACTGCTCGCGCGTTACGAGGGTGCACAAAAAGCAAACCCAGACGTCCTGGTCTTGATCTACCAGGAATTGGCCATGGTCAATTTCGTGACCATGGCCTTGCTGTCGCCGTCCGCCTTCGCTACCAGCGTCAATGCGGTTTGTGCGGCCTTGATGGCCTTGCTCAGTTGGGTGGGGCGCGACTGGCCTTTGCGGCTGCGTGCGGCTGCCACGCTGACGCTGATTTATGTGGTGATCACCTCAGACACCTGGGTCTACGGCGGGCTCAACTCGCTGTTCATGGTCTGGTACTTGGTCATCCCCATGCCCTTGCTGTTGACCCTGGGCATGCGCGCCATGTTGACGTCGTTTGTGGTCATCCTGAGCCTGAGCTTCATCACCTACGCCCTGCAGCGATCGGGGTGGTTGGCCACCCTGCCCAGTCCCGGCACGCACATGGCCGTGCCGCTGGTGACCATGGCCATGATGATGTTGACCATCTTGTCTTTGCCGATGGTGTCCTTCATCGTCTTGCAGCAAATTTTGACGCGCCAACGCGAACGCAATGCAGAACTGCGCGCGACGCAGCAGGTGCTCTTGCAACAAAGGCGCCAGCAAGATGAATTCGTCGCTTCGGTGAGTCACGAGCTGCGCACCCCCATGAACGCCATCATGGGTTTTCTGCAGGCCATGGACACGGAGCGCATGGCGCACGCGCGCAACCGCGACATGTTCAGCGCCATGAACCACAGCGCGCGCCACTTGCTCACCGTGATCAACGATTTGTTGGACTTTTCACAAATTCAAGCTGGCAACCTGCGCATCACACCGCGCCCCATGTCCTTGCATGCCTTGCTGCGCGATGTGGCCACGATGTTTGATGCGCCCTTGCGCGAGCGCGGCGTTCCACTGCGTTTGTGGCTGGCACCTGATTTGCCGAATTGGATTCAAGGTGATGCCGATCGCATCACCCAAGTCATCATCAACCTGTTGGGCAATGCAGCGAAGTTCACCCGCGAAGGCCACGTGACTTTGCGCGCGGTCTGCACGCCGGCGTCACGTGTGCGCATCGAAGTCGAAGACACTGGCTGCGGCATTGCCCCACAACAAATGCAAGCCGTTTTTGATCGCTTCTCGCGCTTGACCGAAAGCACCCGGCGCGAATACGGCGGCACGGGCCTCGGGCTGTCCATCAGCCAAAACTTGGTCAAACTGATGGGCGGTGAAATTGGCGTGGAGAGCGTGGTCAACGAGGGCAGCACCTTTTGGTTTGAGTTGCCAGCCCAAGCGGCGCCAGCGCCAAGCACACACGCTCGGCAAACACCCCCGCCTCGCTTGGCGCCCATGTTGGAGCCAGCAACGGTGTTGATCGTGGATGACAGCCCGATCAACCGTGTGGTGGCGAGGCAAATGATCCTCAAAGACTTGCCAGGCTTTCAAGTGCTCGAGGCTGGCAGCGGCGCCGAAGCGCTGACCACGCTGGACCAGCACAGCGTGGACTTGGTGTTGATGGATGTGATCATGCCCGAGATGGATGGCATCGAAACCACGCGGCGACTGCGTGCTCGCCCCGACGCGCCGCCCGTGATTGGTTTGACTGCAGACATCACCAAAAATGTACACATCGCTTGCATCGAAGCCGGCATGGCGCAGGTGTTGACCAAGCCCTACGCACGGGCTGACTTGATCGCGGCGATCCAACACCAACGGCAAGCCGCCGGCGCCCTGGGGAGCGCGCATGCGAACTGAGGCCACGCGCACCCAAAGGGCCTGGCGTTGGATGCGCCAATGGCAAGAAGACTTGCTCTCGGGCAACCCCGATCGCCAATTCGAAATGATCGCCATGGCGGTGGTGAGCACCACCAGCATGTTCACCCTGCTGGCCCCCCACCCCTGGTTGATCGGCATGAACGCCTTGTGCGCCTCGGTCTCAGCAACTTTGTTACTGGCCCACCAATGGCGCCCCGAGTGGCGTGTCTGGTTGACCTGGCTGTTGTGGGGCATGATCCAAATCACCGCCATCAACGGCGTGATTTGGCAAGGCGGGGTGTGGTCCTTGGCCATGGGCTACTTCTTTGCCAGCAGCGTGGGCATGTTGATGATGATCAACGTGCGCGCCGTGGTGATTTCCACCACCATCATGGTCATCATCGTGGCCGTGTTGGCACTGATCGAGGCCAAGGGTTGGATTCAGCCCAGTGTGGTGGCGCCCGACAACCTATTGTGGCCGCTCACGCTGTTCACCAGTTTGCTGTTCGCCTTCATCAGCCTGCCGCTGGTCGCCCACCAAACCCAAAAGCGACTGGCCAAGCAGCTCAAAGTCGACAACCAAGCGCTGTCCGACACCCATGAGGAGCTGCGCCAACAACACCGCATGCAAGAGCAATTTGTGGCCTCGGTGAGCCACGAGTTGCGCACGCCCATGAACGCGATCATGGGCTTCCTGCAAACCATCGACCGCGCCGACCACCTCAACGCCGACGAGTTGGAAATGCTGGATTTGATGGAGCACTCGGCCCAGACGCTGTTGCTGCGCATCAATGAGTTGCTGGACTTTTCGCAATTGCAAGCAGGCAAGCTGCGCATCCGCCCACAGGCCATGCAACTGCGCCAAGAGATCGATCAAGTGGTGCGCCCCTTCATCGACGAACTGGGCGGCAAGCCCGTGCGCTTGAGCGTGCTGGTGGCACCCGACGTGCCGCAGTGGCTGCATGCGGACCCAGAGCGGGTGAAGCAAATCGTGCACAACCTGCTGAGCAATGCGGTCAAGTTCACGCAGCGTGGGGACATCCGCATCGCAGTCACACGCTTGGAGGGCACGCATGTTCAACTCACGGTGTCCGACACCGGGCCGGGCATTGCAGAAGCCGAGTTGGAACGCATCTTCAACCGCCTCTCCACCATCACCAGCCGCACCCGCCGCGAGATGGGCGGCACGGGTCTGGGCCTGTCCATCGCCAAAGCCCTGGTCGAGCTCATGGGTGGCCATCTGCACGTGCAAAGCCAACTGGGCAAAGGCAGCGACTTCACCATCACGCTGCCGCTGCTGGCCGCCCAGGCGCCAGAGGACACGGGCATCAACGATCAAGCCGTGGAAGCGTCTGAAGTCACTGGCCGCGTGCTCATCGTGGACGACAGCCCCGTCAACCGATTGGTCGCCCAAAACCTATTGCGCGCCGAGCTGCCCAAACTCACCATCGTCGAAGCCGACAGCGGGGCGCAGGCGCTGCAACTGATGGAAGCACAAACGGTCGACCTGGTGCTGATGGACATCGTCATGCCTGGCATGAGCGGCATCGAGGCGGCCACGCGCATCAAACAACGCTGGGGTGATCAAGCACCCGAGATCATGGGCTTGACGGCTGACACCAGCGAAGAGGTCAGCGCACAATCCTTGCGCGCGGGCATGAGCGGCATCATTCACAAGCCCTTCAGCCGCGCCAGCCTGGGGCAACCCGTGTTGAACGCCTTGCGCCAATCGGCTCACTCGTAGCCCGTGAAGGCCTCTTGCAGCGTCTGAACCTCGCCACATTGGTGAGCAGAGTAGCCCGCCAGCGCATCGACCGCAGCGCGGAACTCGGCGCTGGTCAGCACCGCCAGCGCTTGCTGCAAGCGCGGGTCGGCCAAGCGGTCTTGATCACACAACAAAAAATACCGTTCGGAAGCCAAAGGCACAAAGTCCAATTGGAAACGGCGCGAAGGCGTCTCCACCCCAAATCCAACATCCGCCATGTCACTGGCCACATAAGCGGCCACGGCGGCGTGGGTGAATTCGCTGTGGGTGTAGCCACTGATGTGTGTTGGGTCAACCCCGGCTTTGCGCAAAAAACACTCCAGCAAAAACCGCGTGCCTGAACTCGGCTGGCGGTTGACAAAGCGCACACCGGCTCGTGCCAAGTCTTGCACCTCATAAATCTTGAGCGGGTTGCCACGCGCCACCATCAAACCCTGGCGCCGCGTCGCCACATGAATCACCCGCGTGCGCTGCGCGTCAAACCACTGGGCGTAGTGCGCCAATGCGCGCGCCTCAAACTCTCCACGCGGGATGTGGGTTCCAGCCAAGTCACAAGTCCCCTCGTGCAGGGCGACCACCGACTCTTGGCTACCCACGTAGCGCCGCTCAATCGAAGCACCTTGTTTCAACAGCGCTTCGATCAACTGCTCCACGGCAAAGCCGTGGCTGGCGTGCACGCGCAGGGCTTGCTGCGCGCTGGGCATGACTTTGGCCAACTCGGTTTCCAACTCAGAGGCCAAGGTTTCCAACATGGGGTTGAGGCGCGCGTGGATACGGTGGCCGGCCCACACCAACTTCTGTGCCAAAGGCGTCAGGCTTGAACCCTTGCCGCGCTCCATGTTCAGCAAAGCCTGACCCAGCTGGGCCTCGCCCTCGCGAATCAAGCTCCAGGCGTGGCGATAAGACACGCCGGTTGCCTTGCAAGCACCAGACAAACTGCCGTGCTGCTGCACGTCGCCGAGCAAGGTCAACAAGCGATAAGGCAAGTGCTGCCCGGATACATCGCTGATCGTCCACTGGGGAGTGATGGAGACTTGAGGCATGGGTTTATGTGGTCAATAGCATATGGTTTGGGCTCATGGTCGCATATTGTCAACCGTCGCGCTGACGCCTACATTCGCAGCAAACAAAGAAACGCGTGATTTCAACGGGTCAACAACAGGGAGATCAAATGTCCACTCATGCCATCAGCGCATATGCCGAACACGGCCTGCTCGCCAAAGAGCGCATCATCGCGCACCCAGGTTTCAACCGCTGGTTGGTGCCACCCGCCGCGTTGGCCATCCACCTTTGCATCGGCATGGCCTACGGCTTCTCCGTGTTCTGGCTGCCTTTGTCCAAGGCCTTGGGCATCAAAGAGGCCATCCAGTGCGGCCCCGACGTGGGCTTTTTCGCCCAACTCTTCACCACCCAGTGCGACTGGCCGGTGTCCACACTGGGCTGGATGTACACCTTGTTCTTTGTCTTCTTGGGCTTATCTGCCGCGATTTGGGGCGGGTGGCTCGAACACGTCGGCCCACGCAAAGTGGGCGTGCTGGCCGCCCTGTGCTGGGGCGGTGGCATGTTGGTCTCAGCACTGGGCATTTACCTGCACCAGTTCTGGATGATGCTCTTGGGCTCAGGCGTCATCGGTGGCATCGGTCTGGGCTTGGGCTACATCTCCCCGGTCAGCACCTTGATCAAATGGTTCCCAGACCGCCGAGGCATGGCCACGGGCATGGCCATCATGGGTTTTGGTGGCGGCGCAATGATTGGCTCGCCTTTGGCCGCTGAGATGATGAAAGCCTTTGCGACCCCCACCAGCGTCGGCGTGTGGCAAACCTTTGCGGTCATGGGCTGCATCTACATCGCCGCCATGTTGATTGGCGCTTTCGGTTACCGCATTCCGGCCAGCGGCTGGAAGCCCGCCGGTTGGGAGCCGCCGGCGAACGCGCAAGCCAACGCGATGATCACGCAACACCACGTTCACGTGAGCAAGGTCTGGGGCATCCCGCAGTTTTGGCTGGTGTGGTTGGTGCTGACCATGAACGTGTCCGCCGGCATCGGTGTGATCGGCATGGCCAGCCCCATGTTGCAGGAGGTGTTTGGCGGCAGCTTGATCGGCGTGCCAGCCAAATTCTCTGAGCTCGACAAAGCTCAGTTGACCGCCATCGCCGGTGTGGCTGCTGGCTTTGCGGCACTGCTGAGCTTGTTCAACATTGTGGGCCGTTTCTTCTGGGCCAGTCTGTCTGACAAACTGGGGCGCAAGCTGACCTACACGGTGTTTTTCATCTTGGGGGGTGTGCTTTACTTCAGCATTCCCGCCAGCGCGGGCCTCGGCAGCAAACTGCTGTTTGTGGGTGCATTCTGTGTCATCTTGTCCATGTACGGTGGTGCCTTCGCCACGGTGCCCGCTTACCTTGCTGACCTCTTTGGCACACAAATGGTGGGCGCCATCCACGGCCGTTTGCTCACCGCATGGTCGACTGCAGGCATCATTGGGCCGGTGGTGGTGAACTACATGCGCGAATACCAACTGGGCTTGGGCATCCCCCGAGAGCAGGTCTACAACCAAACCATGTACATCTTGGTGGGCATGTTGGTGATTGGCCTGATCTGCAACTGGTTGATCAAACCAGTCAACCCCAAGCACTTCATGAGCGCCGAAGAATTGGCGCACGAAAAACAACTCGCACATGACCGCGCGGCGGCCTCAAGCGTTGGCGCCAGCCACGAGGCCTACCACGCCAGCAGCATGGCCACGGTCTACCTGGCCTGGGCGGCGGTGTGCATCCCGCTGGCCTGGGGTGTTTACCGCACCTTGCTGAGCGCTGGAAAATTTTTTCACTGACCTCCTGACCTGAGACCATGACCAACGCTTTGCCTGAGCCCGAACTGCAAACCTTGGCGCAAACGCACGCCCAAGATGCGGGCGGTTTGCTGCCGCTGCTGCACGACATCCAAGACCGCATGGGGTACATCCCGGCCGATGCGGTGCCCACGATCGCTCGTGCCTTCAACCGCTCGCGGGCTGAGGTTCATGGGGTCATCAGTTTTTATCACCACTTTCGCACCACGCCCCCCGGCCGGCATGTGCTGCAGGTCTGTCGCGCCGAGGCTTGCCAAAGCTGCGGTGGCGAAGCCTTGGCCAAACTGGCCGAGTCCGTCTTGGGCTGCGCCCACGGCGAAACCTCAGCCAGCGGCGTGAGTCTGGATTCGGTCTACTGCCTGGGCCTGTGCGCCAGTGCACCGGCAATTGCGGTGGACGGGCAGGCGCAGGCGCGCGTCGACGTCGCCAGCCTTGAAGCCCTGTTGCGTCAACTGGAGGCCCAAACATGAAGCCCACCCGCATTTTTGTCCCCTGCGACAGTGCTGCGCTGGCCGTCGGCGCAGACGCTGTGGCCCAAGCCATTGCGCAACATGTCCACACACACGGTCTGGCTGTGGACTTGGTGCGCAACGGCTCCAGAGGTCTGTTTTGGCTAGAGCCCATGGTCGAGGTCGAGACCGCTCAGGGCCGCGTCGCCTATGGGCCGGTCACACCCGAAGCCTTACCCAGCTTGTGGGCTGCGAACTGGTTACGCGGCGGCGACCACGCCTTGCGCTTGGGCCTCACGGATGAGATTCCGTATTTGGCCAAGCAAGAACGCTTGAACTTTGCCCGCATGGGCGTCACCGACCCGCTGAGCCTCGACGATTACGCGTCACATGGCGGCTGGCAGGGTTTGGCAAAAGCCCTGACCCAAAGCCCTGCTGATGTGGTGCAAAGCGTCTTGGACTCGGGTTTGCGTGGCCGTGGTGGTGCAGCCTTCCCTGCGGGCATCAAGTGGCGCACCGTGGCACAAGCCGAGGCGGCTCAAAAGTACATCGTGTGCAACGCCGATGAGGGTGACTCTGGCACTTTTGCCGACCGCATGGTCATGGAGGGTGACCCTTACATGCTGATTGAAGGCATGGCCATTGCCGCGATCGCCACGGGGGCCACACAAGGTTTCGTCTACATCCGCTCTGAATACCCGCGCGCCATCGCGGTGATGCGCCAAGCCGTTGAGCGTGCAGGCGCCGCCGGGTTTTTGGGCACGTCGATTGGCGGCAGCGAGCACCGCTTTGAACTGCAGGTGCGCAAAGCAGCCGGAGCTTATGTCTGCGGTGAAGAAACCGCCATGCTGGAGTCCATCGAAGGCAAGCGTGGCGTCGTGCGCGCCAAACCGCCCTTGCCCGCACTGCAAGGCCTGTTCGGCCAGCCCACCGTCATCAACAACGTGTTGACGCTGGCCGCCGTGCCACTGATCTTGGCGCGTGGCGCCGACTTCTATCGGCAATACGGCATGGGGCGCTCCACTGGCACCATGCCGTTTCAGCTTGCAGGCAATGTGCGGCACGGCGGCTTGATCGAAAAAGCCTTTGGCCTCAGCTTGCGTGAATTGGTGTTCGACTTTGGCGGTGGCACCCGCAGCGGTCGAGCCGTCAAAGCCATTCAAGTGGGCGGCCCCTTGGGAGCTTACGTGCCTGAATCCGATTGGGACTTGCCCTTGGACTACGAGTCTTATGCAGCCAAGGGCGCCGTACTGGGTCATGGTGGCATCGTGGTGCACGACGACCGCGCCAACATGGCCACGTTGGCGCGTTACGCCATGGCCTTTTGCGCTGTGGAGAGTTGCGGCAAATGCACGCCTTGTCGCATTGGCTCGACCCGTGGGGTTGAAGTGATCGACCGCATCACCCAAACCAGTGACGCCACTGTACGAGCGCAGCAGGTGGAACTGCTGCGCGACCTGTGTGACACCATGCTGGACGCCAGCCTGTGCGCCATGGGTGGCATGACGCCCTACCCGGTTTTGTCTGCCTTGCAACACCACCCCGCTGATTTTGGCTTGCCCCCCACACCGACAACGACGCCACATGCCGAGGACCGCCATGCCTGAACCGATCCAAGCCGAACGCGACTACGGAACCCCACGCCGCGACAACCCCGAAACCGTCGCACTCACCATCGACGGTTACGCCGTCACCGTGCCCGTCGGTACCTCGGTGCTGCGCGCTGGCGCTGAAGCGGGCGTCATGATTCCCAAACTCTGCGCCACCGACTGCCTCGAAGGCTTCGGCTCTTGCCGCATGTGCTTGGTGCAAATCGACGGACGCAAGGGCACGCCAGCGTCGTGTACCACACCTGTAGAAAATGGCATGGTGGTGCACACCCAGACGCCGAAGTTGGCGAAACTGCGCCGCGATGTGATGGAGCTCTACATCAGCGACCACCCGCTGGACTGCCTCACCTGCAGCGCCAACGGCGACTGCGAGTTGCAGACCCAAGCGGGCGTGGTTGGCTTGCGCCACGTGCGCTACGGCGTGGCAGGCGAAGCGGTGGCGGGTGTTTCGGGTGCCCACCACTGCAGCAGCCACACCCCCAAGGCGCAGGGACTGCAAAAGAACCCGCTGTGGCTGGCGAAAGACGAGTCCAACCCCTACTTCAGCTACGACCCCAGCAAGTGCATTGTGTGCAACCGCTGCGTGCGTGCCTGTGAGGAGCAGCAAGGCACATTTGCGCTGACCATCAGCGGGCGCGGCTTTGAAAGCCGCGTATCGGCTGGGCAAAACCAAGCCTTCATGGACAGCGAATGCGTGTCCTGCGGCGCCTGCGTGCAAGCCTGCCCCACCGCCACATTGCAAGAAAAATCGGTGATTGAACTGGGCCAAGCCGAACACAGCCTGATCACCACCTGCGCCTACTGCGGCGTGGGCTGTGGCTTCAAAGCCGAAATGAAAGGCAATACGGTGGTGCGCATGACGCCGTGGAAAGACGGCCAAGCCAACGAGGGCCACGCCTGTGTCAAAGGCCGTTTCGCCTGGGGCTACGCGACACACAAAGACCGCATCACCACGCCCATGGTGCGCGAACGCATCAGCGACCCTTGGCGCGCCGTGAGCTGGGAAGAAGCCATCGCATTTGCGGCGCAACGCTTGCGGCGCATCCAAAGCCAATACGGCCGCGACGCGGTGGGCGGCATCACCTCCAGCCGTTGCACCAACGAAGAGGTGTATCTGGTGCAGAAGCTGGTACGCGCCGGCTTCGGCAACAACAACGTCGACACCTGCGCTCGCGTCTGCCATTCGCCGACCGGCTATGGCCTCAAGCAGACCCTGGGGGAATCCGCC
>JALRFN010000317.1 GCA_023268425.1 Burkholderiaceae bacterium
AGTTGACCCCAAGCGGCACTGGCGTCGGGCCCCAGGACTTCGAGGTCTTGGGGGTTTTGTCGCGGGCCAATGTGCAATACGCCCAGCGGGCCTGCCAAGGCCACGCTCCAGGTCTCATCGTGTGGCCACGCCAAGGCTTGAGGCGTGTCGCTGGGTGACAGCAAGGGGACGATGCGGTGCGGGCGCAGGCCTGCGCTGGACAGCGCGTCCAATTGGCTTTGCAGCGCGCCACGGTCAGTCACTGCCGCCCAAGTGGCTTCTGCCCCCTTGAAGTCGCTGGGCAAAGCCGCGTGCGAGTGTTCGGGTTCGCCCAGTACACCGGCGTCCAGCACCCCAGCCAAGACGGCAGCGCGTTTGGCCTGTGGGTGGGGCGGCAGTTGCAGGTGGTGCCAACGCACCTGCCGAGGCGGCAGCACCAAAGTGCAGTCGCTGTCGCGCGGCAGGTTTTGGCTGCCGTCTTCGCCATGTGCATCCACATGCACGCCATCGCGGCTGCGCACCCACAGCCAACGCGGTGATGCGCGCTCAGCAGCGGGTTGGGGCAGGGGGCAAAGCAGCAGCATGTGTCAAAGTGGCAAAACAACAAATCATTCTATTCGGCACGCCCAGTCGGCGCTTCTGACCAGACGACCGAAGGGGCCAAGCTTTGCCGGCGACGCCAAACCACGCGCACATTCAGATTTTCGCGTTGCAGCAGTGATGTTTCAGTGACACCGTGCGTGCCGATGCGCAGTTGTCCAGTGACTTCAAAAAAATCGGAGGCCGTGGCAATGTCTTGAAGCTGCGCGGGTTTGGCCTGCGGGTGACGTTGTTGCCAGTCGCTCACGGAGCGGTAGGGTTGCAAGTTGCGCTCGCGCACCCATTGCTGTGCGTCGGCCAATGAGCCGTCGATGACCACGGCAGCCAAGACCGGCGCACTGGCGGTGTTCACATTGATGGGCGTGCGCTTGGGCAGCACGGCCACATAGGGCTGCATGAGCGCGATCAACTCCGGCCTGACCCCTGCGCGTGCCCAATCGCCCAGTTCTTGTGCAGGCACGGGCTGGGGCGCATTCGCTTGGCTCGCCTGAAAGTCGGTCAAGGCGTCCAACCAGGGCTGGGCTGGCAGTTGCAGCAGTTCGCACAGCCGCACAAACTGGACCAAATCGGCGTTGGAGATTTGGCCTTGCGCGTCCCACAGGTTGCGCAGGTTGAAGCGGCTTTGCGCGTCGATCATCGAACCCGACAAAAAGGCCTCGTTGACGTCGGCTTGCGCGCTGCTTTGGTCTTTGGCCGCCAAAAACGTCGACAAGCGCGCTTCCTCCAGCGGCAAGGCCCAGGGCTCGTTCAAGTGGTCCACGGCCTCGTTGCGGTTGGCGCGGGCGTCTTCGCGCAACAACAAACGCGCCCAATCCAAGGCACCCTGCAAGACCCATTGCATTTGCGCGCGGTCTTGTTCGGCCGACTCCACCTCGCTGATTTGCCAGATGCGCCAACTCGCGGTGGCGGCCAAGGTCGCGACCAAGGCAGCGGTCAACATGGCCATCAACAGTGCGGCACCGCGTTGGCTTTGTTGGCGCTTCATGACTTGGGCACCCCAAGCGGAGACACCCAATCCCAGCTCAGCTCACCACTGAAAGCCCCAGCGCTGGAGCGCTGCAAGCGCAGACGAATGCCGCTGGGCAAGGCGTTGGCATTGGCGTCTTTTTCGCTGGCTGCAGTGGACAAGGGGTTGGACCAGGCGTTGTCGCGGAAGTAGTAAATGGCCCAGTCGTCCGCCGTCAGCAAGTCGAGGCGAGCGGGGCTTTCCCACTGACCTTGGCCCCAGCTTTGCGCTTGGGTCCAGGCGCGCTCCACATCACGCACTTGGGTCAGGGCTGGAGACTGCCAACGCGACCACTGCCCCGAGCGCACGCGCCAAGCCACCACCCGCAAGCGCGCGCGCTCCGTCGCGTCACGCCGCACCAGCGTCAAGCTGTTGCCATCAAACGCCAAGGCGGGTTCATGGGCCTGGGTGGCCAGGGCACTCAAATCCATTTGCCATTGCAGCAAGGCCATCTGGGCTTGTTCCGCCTGACGGTGGTGCTCGGCGCTGCCTTGTTGGGTGCGCACCAAACCATCGATGGCGCGCCAAGCCATCACGGCCATGACCGCCAAAATGGCCAAAGCCACCAACACCTCCACCAGGGTGAAGCCTTGGTGGGCCAGACGTTTCGCCCGGGTCTTCATCAGTAGCGCCCCACCACGGTGCTCAGCAAGGCGTCGGTTTGATCGCCGCTGCGCGCCGAAGCGACCACGCGCCGAAAGTTGGGGTTGGGCGTGGTCCACACCGAGGTCTCCAGCGCGAAGCGCATGGCGCCTTGCACGCACTCGGTCTCGCTCTTGCCCACATCGGGCAGCTGCCCACGCAGGCGGATCGCGACCAGGGCGTTGTTGACGCACCATTGCGCGGCGATTCGCCGCTCATGCAAGCTGGCTTGATGGGTCAGGCTGTCCATGGCCCGTGTGCCCGCCAGCAAAGCCACGCCCAACACCGCCAAGGCGACCATCACTTCCAACAGGGTGAAGCCTGCTTCGCGTTTCATGGCTGACCATGGGCTTGTGCTGTGAACGGCGCGAAACCATCACTGAACACGAACTGCGTTTCGCCGCCCCGTTGCAAACGCAGCCGCAGGGCGGGGATGACGGGCTCGGGTGGCAGCCGCAGCGCTTGTACAGCATCGAGGCCTTGGCCCTGCATTTGGGTGTCACCTGACCAGCGAAAGGTTCGCACGGGCAAACCAGCCACGCGGGCTTGTACGCCTTGCGCGTTCCAGTTCAGTTGGGCGATTTGGCCTTGGGCGCGGGCGTCGGCGCGCACCACGTCCAGCCATTGCGCCAGCTGTTCGGCGTCGCGCTGGAGTTGGCGGGTTTGGCCAGGCCAGGCCCACTGCACCCCCACCGAAGCCACAGCGACGATGGCCAGCACCACCAAAAGCTCCACCAGGGTGAAGCCACCAGCGGGTGGTTTACTGCCAGCTGCCGATGTCGGCGTTGAAGCCATCGCCGCCTGCTTGACCATCAGCACCCAAAGACAAAATGTCCACTTCGCCGTGGACGCCGGGGTTCAGGTATTGGTAGGCACGGCCCCAGGGGTCTTGCGGCAATTTGTCCAAATAGTTCCGCCACGCGCCGGGTACGGGCTCTTGCGTGGGCTTGTTCACCAAAGCCGCCAAGCCTTGTTCGGTGCTGGGGTATTGCTGGTTGTCCAGTTTGTAGAGTTTGAGCGCCTGCATCAAATTGGCCACGTCAGTGCGCGCAGCGGTCACCCGCGCTTCATCGGCGCGCCCCAAGACATTGGGGACCACCAGCGCGGCCAACACACCAATGATGGCCAAGACGACCATCATCTCAATCAAGGTGAAGCCGCGTTGGCGGCGAGAGCGGGTAGGGGATGTGTTTTGTGCGTGCATGTCAAATCACCAAAAGCAAGCCGCATCATAATCTGGGCTCATGACGTCTGCCCCCTCAAGTCTCCAACGCGCTCCAAAGCCCAGCCCTGTCTCGTGGTGGGCGGCGGGCAGCGCCTTTGTCTTGTGGGGCGTGCTGGCCGCTGCGGGCGCGTGGCTGGTGCTGCAGGGTTGGCCGCAGATGCCGCACATCGCCGCAACCCACGCCAAGCCCGCTTCGGGCAAGGTGCAACGGTCTGCCCTGAACCAAGTGCTGCAAGCCCCTGCTGGACCTGCTGAGCCAGCCAGCGCAAAGCCGCTGCCTGTGGTGGGTGTCAATGTGAGCGTTGTGGGCTTGGTGGCCACGGCTTCCGGCAAGGGCGCGGTCTTGCTGCAAGTGGGTCAAATGCCACCCAAGCCCTATGCACCCGGCACAGAGGTGCCTGGCGTTGGGGTGGTGCAAGCGGTCACCAGCAGCGCGGTGCGCCTGGGCGAGCGCTTGGATGGGCCGACAACCCTGACCCTGGTGCCGCCCAAAACCGCGGCGACCCAGCAACCTTAAGCGGGTTGCTTGGGCTTGCGGGTCAAGCGGTGGCGGTGTCTTCGCGCAAGAACAAGCGGTAAACCGGATTGTCGGTTTCGTCGACGTAGGGGTAGCCCAGTTCACCCAGGAACACCTTGAACGCCTTGTGGTCCTCTGGGGGCACTTGGATGCCGACCAAAATCCGCCCGTAGTCTGCGCCCTGGTTGCGGTAGTGGAACAGGCTGATGTTCCAGTTTGGGCGCAACAAGTCCAAAAACTTCAACAGCGCGCCGGGACGCTCGGGGAACACGAAGCGCAGCAAGCGCTCATGTGCCGCGCCGCCCGCACCGCCGACCATGTGGCGCACATGTTGTTTGGCCAACTCGTCGTGGGTCAAGTCCAAGGTCTTGAAACCGCGTTTGATGAACTGCTTGGCCAGTTTGTCGCTCTCGCCCTTCTGGGTGCTGATGCCGACGAAGACGTGCGCTTGGCGCGCGTCGTGCATGCGGTAATTGAATTCAGTGACGTTGCGCGGGCCACCAGGCAGCTCGGCAATGGTTTGCACAAAACGGCGAAAACTGCCGCGTTCTTCGGCCATGGTCACGGCGAACAAGGCCTCGCGCTCTTCTCCGACCTCGGCGCGCTCGGCCACAAAACGCAAACGGTCGAAATTGATGTTGGCACCGCACAAAATGGCCGCGTAGGTGTGGCCTTTGGTCTTGTGTTTGGCCACGTATTGTTTGATCGCTGCGACCGACAAGGCGCCCGCGGGCTCGACGATGGAGCGCGTGTCCACGTACACGTCTTTGATGGCTGCGCACACCGCATCGGTGTCTACCAAGATGAAGTCATCCACCAAATCTTTGGCCACGCGAAACGTCTCTTGCCCGACCAACTTGACGGCGGTGCCGTCCGAGAACAGGCCCACATCAGGCAGTGTGACGCGCTTGCCTTTGTCTACGCTTTGCGCCATGGCGTCAGAGTCGTTCATCTGCACGCCAATCACTTTGACCTCAGGGCGCACCGCCTTGATGTAATTGGCCACACCTGAAACCAAGCCGCCACCGCCAATCGCCACGAACACCGCATCCAGCGGGCCTTGGTGCTGACGCAGCATTTCCATGGCGATGGTGCCTTGGCCGGCGATCACGTCGGGGTCGTCAAACGGGTGGACAAAAGTCAGGCCTTTTTTGGCTTCCAGCTCGCTGGCGTGGGCCGCCGCGTCTGAGTAGCTGTCGCCAAACAACACCACCTCGCCACCCAGCGCACGCACCGCTTCGACCTTGAGCGCAGGCGTGGTCGTGGGCATGACGATGACCGCCTTGGTGCCCAAGCGCGTGGCCGACAGCGCCACGCCTTGCGCGTGGTTGCCCGCTGAGGCGCAAATCACCCCGCGTTTGAGTTGCTCTTTGCTCAAGTGCGCCATCTTGTTGTAGGCACCGCGCAGCTTGAAGCTGAACACCGGCTGTTGGTCTTCGCGCTTGAGCAACACCGTGTTGTTCAGGCGCGCGCTCAGGTTTTTGGCCACATCCAAGGCCGACTCCCTGGCCACGTCGTAGACCTTGGCGTTCAAAATGCGGGTCAAGTAATCGGTGGGACTCAGGGCTTGACTGCGCGCGGTGCGGCTTGGACTCATGGTGGGCTTTCGGTGGCAGAGGACGACATCATAAAGACGGGGCTTTATGTGGGCAGGCTCTGGCGGACGGCTGTGGACTGTCTCCATCAATGGTCGGCGCTGGCACGCTGGCTGCGTGACCAAGCGCTTGTTGCACAACCAAAAAAAAGCCCCAGCGCCGTGAAGCGTGGGGCTTAATCCACCAATAGAGGAGGTGGAGGAGACAACTCAATGAAAACACTGCGTTTCAAGGTGTTTCACTCAAAACTACAATACTAGGGATTATACGGATCTGTGCCTGCCTGGCAATAGGTAGAACAGCGTATCTTTGGAACAGACGCGAGAAAAATCACGATGGAATGCACGGTTTCTTGGACAGGCGCGAGCGGCACCCGCTCGGCCATGGGCTTTGTGGCGGAAACTGGCAGCGGCCACGTGATCGCCATGGACGGCGCGCCCGATGCGGCACGCCCCGAAAACGGCGGCGCCAACATGGCACCCCGCCCTATGGAAACTTTGTTGGCTGGGACGGGCGGCTGCACCGCTTACGATGTGGTGCTGATTTTGAAGCGTGGCCGCCACGACGTGCGCGGCTGCTCGGTCAAACTCAGCAGCGAGCGGGCGGAGACCGAGCCCAAGGTCTTCACCAAAATCCACATGCACTTCACCGTCACCGGCAAAGGCTTGTCGGCCACCGCCGTTGAGCGCGCCATCGCCATGAGCCACGAGAAATATTGCTCAGCCAGCATCATGCTCGGCAAAACGGCCGCGATCACCACCAGTTTCGAGTTGGTCGAGGTCTAACGGCGCAAGCGCGGCGCAGCCGTGCTGCTTGGTTGCGGCTTAACGGATGTATGTTTCACTGTCTTGACGTTCGCGTGACCACGCGATGACGTTGCACATGACCAACGTCATCAATTGTTCACGCGCCATTCATCGATTTGACATCCGGGTTTTTCAAGATTCAAGGGTCTCGACGGCATCTGCCCGAGGCTGTGCGTGAACACGCACTGCACATGAACCCCCTGTTAGGAGAATCCGATGTTGAAACCCACACTACTGGCCGTTGCTGCCGCGGTCGCTGTTGGCGCTGCCCAGGCTGAGACCTTCAAAATCAACGACAAGACCACCTTCGAGGTCAACGTTGATGTTGGTGCTTATTACGTTTCCGAAAAAAATGCCGATGGCAAGTCCGAATCGCAAATTGCTGGCAAGGGCATGAACCAAGTCGAAATCAAGGCCGACCACAAGATGGCCGATGGCGTCAAGGTGTTCGGCGAAATTGAAATCGACTATGACCCGATCAAGGACAACGACAGCGTCAAGACAGATGACGTCAAAGTGGGCCTGTCTGGGGGCTTTGGCAAGATCATGGCTGGTCAATTTGACAGCTTTGCCGAAGACAACATCTTCGAAGCGCTGGCTGTCGGCCACGGCGAATACGCGTTTGTCAGTGAACCCGCCTCTGGCAACGATGGGCGCCACCTGCAATACAGCAACAGCTTTGGCGACTTGAAGCTGGGCTTGGACCTCACCCACAAGGCTGGCGCAGACGATGCGACCGCGTCCAAGACCGGCATGGCGCTGGGCATGACCTACAAGCTGTCAGACCTGACCCTGGGCTTTGCTTACGACAAGATCACGGGTTTTGACACCGATGGCAAGGCCGCGAAGGCCAAATCCACGACCGGCATGTCCGTCAAATACAAGCTGGGCGACGCCACGCTGTTGGGCTTGGCAGCTCAAACCACGCCCGTGTCTGGCGGCGACAAAACCAAATACACCGGTTTTGGCGTGACCTATGACATGGGGGCAGTGAACCTGGGCTTGGCCTATCAGCAAGTCAAAACGGGGGACACAAAGACCAACGAAACCTCGTTGGGCGTGTCATATGAAATGTACAAAAACATGTCGATTTACGCCGACATGCTCAAGACCGGCGCCAACAAAGGCGAGGGTGACGCCCTCGAAGTGGGAATCGCCTACAGCTTTTAAGCTCGCCGCCTGAGCACCTTCCGAGTTGAGATTGAAGCCGCGTCAGCGATGACGCGGTTTTTTTGGGCTCAGATGCGGTGCGCGATGCTGGTCATGACTTTGGCTGCAGCGCGCATCAGCCGTTTGATGGCTGTCGGCAACTCGCGACCGCCGCTGGCCAAAGCCGCGTCAGCGTGTGCGGCTTCATCTGCCTTCATTTGATCAACGATGGCCCGCGAGGCGTGGTCTTGGGGAGGCAGGCGATCCAAGTGACTGTCCAAATGGGCTTCGACCTGTCGCTCGGTCTCGATCACAAAGCCCAGGCTGGTGGCGCGACCCGCAGCTGACGCCAGCAAACCAATGCCAAATGCACCCGTGTACCAAAGCGGGTTCAGGCGCGAGGGGTGGTCTTGCAATTCGCGCAAACGCTGTGCAGTCCATGCGAGGTGGTCGGTTTCCTCTCGGCTGGCCTCTTCCAAGTGCTGCGCCAGAGCCTCTTGGCGTGAGAACGCCCGTGCGCCCAGCGCTTGAGAGGTGTACAGCGCCTGTGCGCAAACCTCACCCACGTGGTTCACGCGCATCAAAGCACCAGCGAGCTGGCGCTCTGCGTCGCTCAATTCAGGCGGACTGACGCTTTGCGAGCGAGGCGTAGGGCGCGAGCCATGGGGTGGTGCCCAGACTGTGCGAAAACTACAGTCGACGGCGCTGAGCAGGGCATCAAGGGTAGAAGTACGGCGGGTCAATGGCATGGGTGCGAAGTGTATGCCGCTCGCGCGACCGCTTGCTCAGGGAGTTCGCGCTGTCTTGACGTGCTTTGGCCTCATCAGAGAGGCTAAACCGCCGGGTTCTCGCATCAACTTTCGAGTGCATGGGTGATGTGTCGTTGTTTTTCTGTTGTGCGTTGAAATCTTAAAAATTCGTTTTAAATCAATAATTTAAAGTCAAGTATGTAAAATTAAGGCGAAAATTTAGTGGTGTTTGCACAACAAACCAAGGTATTTTTGAGGACTGCGCTTGGCAGGCGTCGATTGATCTGGTGCAATACGCCCAGCTTCCTCAACGGAGGTTGGTTTTGGGGGGTTCCCTGGAACCTCTAACT
>JALRFN010000345.1 GCA_023268425.1 Burkholderiaceae bacterium
ATTTGTGGCACTTTGATTTTGCTCGGTGTCTTGACCACGCAAGGCTGCGCGGGTCTGCGTCCGCTGGCGCGCATGGGGATGCCGGGTTGGTTTTACTTGGCCGTGGTCGGCTTTGCGGGTTTGGGTTTTGTCATGGCCGTGGCGCACACCAGCGTGGCCAATGTGGTGTTCATCTTGGCGTCCATGCCGATTTTTGCCGCCATCTTCAGCCGCTTGCTGCTCAAGGAATTGATCACGCGGCGCACGGCCATCACCATCGCCTGCGTGTTGATGGGGCTGGGCTTGGTGGCCCACGGCTCAAGCGCCTCTGCGGTCGCCAACTGGCGCGGTGACCTGTGGGCCTTGGCCATTGCCGTCTCTTATGGCGCGGGCTTGAGCGCGGCGCGCATGGTCAAGGAGCACGCGCTGGTGATCACCGTGCCCGTGGCCTACGGTGCGCTGGCGCTGGTCTTGCTCGCGCTTTGCGACCCGTGGAGCAGCTTCGCCCAGCATGCACCGCTGTACCTTGCCCACGGCACGTTCATGGCCGTGGCCACCAGTTTGCTCACGCTGGGCCCGCGCTACCTCAGCGCGCCCGAAGTGGCTTTGTTGTTCTTGCTCGAGTCGGTTTTGTCGCCGCTGCTGGTGTGGTGGGTGATGGGCGAGAACCCAGGCCACTGGGCCCTGCTCGGTGGCGCGGTCGTCGTCACCACTTTGTTGGTGTCCAACTGGCTGGCTGTTCAGCGCGAGGCACAACCGCCGACGCGGTCGACTGCGTGACAAAGACGCGGCGAGCGGGCAAGCAAGATGCTTGTGCATCCACACAGCCCGAGGAAACCGCATGCCCGCCACCTATTTCATCCGCGCCGAAGACGTTACCCCCTACTCGCCCGCCAACCACTCGGGCACCGTCAACCGCAGACTGATCGGGCCCGAAACCGTGGGTGCGAAACACGTCGAAGTGTTGCTGGGTGAGATTGCACCCAAGCAAGGCGCGCACCCGCACGCGCATCCGGACATGGAGCAGGTGTGCTACCTGCTTGAAGGCCGCGCCCATGTCGAGGTTGACGGTCAAAGCCGAGAGATGGGCCCAGGCGATTGCTGCTTTTTCCCGGCAGGCATGCCGCACACATTCACCGCCGCAGGCGAAGTGCCCGTCAAGCTGCTGGTGATTTACTCGCCGCCCTATGGCGAAGACCCCAGCAAAACGGTGCGCGGCTGAAGGCTGGCGCTCAGGGCCGCTGGCCGGCGTCACCCAAGGCCAGCGCTCGCCCCGCCAAAGTCAAAAACTGCTGGCGCTCAGGCGCACTCAAGCCCGGCAAGATGTCTTGCTGCAACGCGCGCACCGTGGGCAACAGTGCCGTGCGCACCGATGCGCCCTCTGGCGTCAATGACAACTCGCGGGCGCGGCGGTCGCGTTCGCTGACCACGCGGCGCACCCAGCCCTTTTTGTCCAAGCGGTCAATGACGCCGCCAATGGTCGCGCGGTCATAACCAATCAACTCGGCGACGCGGGCTTGGTCACTGCCCGGGTGGGTGTGAATGGCATCCAGCGCCGCGAACTGCACGGGGGTCAAGTCAAAACCCGCCTGTTGCGTGCGCTGAACGAACACCGCAGTGGACTGTTGGTGCAGGCGGCGAATCAGGTGCCCCGCCATTTGAAGTGTGTCCATATCCGCCTCTCCTCGGGTGCTGGGATTTGCCCTCAGGGCGACCGCAAATAATAATCATACATACCATCTTGACGGCATTTAGTAAGTACAGTTATCATTTAACGCGATTCCAGCCCAGCGGCTTCCCAACACCACCCCGGAGATCCAACATGCAGTTCTACAAAGACGGCTTTCGCGGCGGCAACCCCGACGTCAAACCCGCAGCCCCCAACCGCCGCAACCGCGGCTTGAACGAACCGCTGCCAGAACAAGTTGATGTCTTGATTTCGGGCACGGGGCCCGCCGGCTTGTGCCTGGCCGCGCAGTTGTCGCAGTTTCCTGAGATCAGCACCATGATCATCGAGCGCATGCCGGCCAACATCATCAAGGGCAAGGCCGACGGCATCAACACGCGCACCATGGAAATGTTCCAGGCCTTTGGCTTTGCCGACAAAGTCAAGCGCGAAACCTACTGGGTCAACCAAACCGCGTTTTGGATGCCCGACCCGCAAAACCCCGACCACATCAAGCGCGTGGGGCGCGTGCAAGACGTCGCTGACGACAGCTCAGAGATGCCACACATCTTGATCAACCAAGCGCGCTTGCACGAACTGTTTCTCGAGGTCATGCGCAACTCGCCCTCACGCTTGGAGCCTGACTACGGCTGGGAAGTCGAAAGCGTCAGCGTCGACCCCGAGGCCAGCGAGTACCCGGTCACGGTCACACTCAAAGACGCCACTGGCCTGTACTGGTGGGCCACGCGCACGGTGCGCGCCAACTATGTGGTGGGCTGTGACGGCGCGCACTCCAAAGTGCGCAAATCCATCGGCGGCGAACTGCACGGCGACGCCGCGCACCAAGCCTGGGGCGTGATGGACATCTTGGCCAACACCGACTTCCCCGACATCCGACAAAAGTGCCTGATCTCCTCGGCCAACGAAGGCAACATCTTGGTGCTGCCACGCGAGGGGGGCTACATCTTCCGCATGTACGTCGAGTTGGACAAACTGCGCCCCGACGAAAAAGCCGCGCAACGCAAGCTCACACAAGACGACATGATCGCAGCGGCCAACCGCATCATCAAACCCTATGCCATCGACGTCAAAGAAGTGGTCTGGTGGTCGATTTATGACATCGGCCACAGCATCACCGATCGCTTCGACGACGTGGGCGAGGACGCCACACGCCTCCCGCGCGTCTTCGTCGCGGGCGACGCCTGCCACACCCACTCGCCCAAGGCCGGCCAAGGCATGAACGTGTCCATGCAAGACACCTTCAACCTGGGCTGGAAGCTGGTCCACGTGCTGCAAGGCCGCGCCGACGCCAGCTTGCTGCGCTCTTACTCCAAAGAGCGTTTGACCGAAGCCAAACGCTTGGTCGAAACCGACCACGCGTGGTCGCGCATCATGTCCGCGCCGACCACGCAAGCCGAGCGCGACGGCAGCGAAGAGCCACGCATCATCCGCCAGTTCAAAGCCAACCTCGAATTCACCGGCGGCACGGCCGTCAAATACGACCCCTCGCTGCTCTTTGGCGCCGGCGAGCACCAGGCCCTGGCCACGGGCGAGGCGATTGGTCGGCGCTTTCACTCCGCGCCTGTGGTGCGCTTGTCAGACGCCAAGCAAATGCACCTGGGCCACGCCGCCGAAGCCGACGCACGCTGGCGCATTTACGCCTTCGCGGCCGAAGGCGACATGGGTCAAGCCGGTGGCGCCATGCGTGCGCTGGCCGACTGGCTGGCCAGCGACCCGAGCTCACCCGTGGTCAAACACACGCGAGCCGGTGAAGACGTCGACGCCATCATCGACGTGCGCGCCGTCTTCCCTGCCACCTTTGACGCACTCGACTACAGCGACATGCCCGCGCTGCTCAAGCCGCACACCGGCAAGCTGGGCTTGCAAGACCACGAAAAAATCTTCTGCCTCGACCACAAAGGCGCAGGCGACGTCTACGCCATGCGCGGCATCGACCGCACGCAAGGGTGCATGATCGTCGTGCGCCCCGACCAGTACGTGGCCAATGTGCTGCCCCTGAGCGCAAGGGCCGAACTGTCGGCGTTTTTTGCGGGCTTTCTGCGCTGACGCCTGATCGGGGGCAGGCCGCCCCCTTGAGCGCCATCGCGTGTCGGGGCCGCAAAGACCCAGCGCCCGGGGCCTCAGCCCCGGGCGCTGTTCACACGGCTTGGTCGGGTGCGGCTGGGCTGTTAATGCCCAGCGTTTGCCGGCTGCGCCGCGTCGGCGTCGTGCATGCTGGCCAGCTCGGCCAAGGTCACGGG
>JALRFN010000407.1 GCA_023268425.1 Burkholderiaceae bacterium
GTTGCCAGCACCCAAGACAAAAATATTGTCCAAGTCATTGCCCACCAACACGTCGTCGCTGTCCGTACCGACCACGGCCTCAATCCAAGAGCCTTCACTGAGGTACAAATTGTTGACCGCTGAGCCGTCCTGCACGTCCAAGCCCGCTGAGCTGAAGTGCCCGGGACGCAAGTCCACATAAACACCGCGCGACAGCGCTGAAAAATCCAACACATCCAAGCCCGCCGCATCATCCACCTGCCGCAACGCCTGGCCAACAGCGTCTGACCATGCGTAATGTGAATTGGCCAAATTCACGCGTGTCGAGACCACGCCATAAAGCGACTGCAAAGCGTCGATGTCCAATGGGCCATACCAAGTCTGCCACAAGCCATTGCTGGCGACGTGCTCAGACATCACGGTGTAAGCGTTGCTTTGCCAGCGATCCAACAACACCACCTCGGCGCTGCTGTCTGACTCGGGCGGGTGATCCAGCCCCAAAGCGTGTCCGATCTCATGCAACAAAGCTTGCCAGCCTTCAGTGCCCGGGCGCAGGTCGGCCACGCTGTCCACGTCCATCCAAACCTGACCAGCCTGCGCGCCATTGGTCACAGCAGCATTGAAGGCGTAGCCCTTGGTATCGCTTTGCTCGCTGGCCGCGAAGCGCAACTGCACGCCCTGGGCGTCCGCCGTCTCGACAAAGCTCAAACCACAAGCTGCACTCAAGTCCGACAAAATGCTGCGTACGGCGTCTTGGTAAGCCGCACTGGGCGCCACAAATCCTGTGCCCAGCGCCACGCCGCCTTCGGCTGGCGCCGCCGACATGAAGCTGTAGCTCAAGCGCACCGGCCCCGCGCCGCCGCCCCAGGCATTGGCGTGGTCAGACACCAAAGTGGCGGGGCCGACATCGCTGAGCGTGATCAAGTCACCCACCGCATAGGTACTGTTTTGGCTATCTTGCCAAAAGCTCACCCGCTCGATGTGATCCAAATGCGCGGTAAAACCATTGCGGCTCAACGTCATCTGCCGCCCGTCTGCAGAAACCGTTAGTGCATAGTCACCCAGTTGGCCATGAAGAGTCACCTCGTCAACGCCGTCGCCCAGATCAACCCAGGCATCACCGGCCTGCCAAAACCCGTTGACCCAAGTAGAGTCGTCTGCGCTCGAGCCGATCACCACATCGCCATTGCGTCCCGATGTATGCACATTGTGGATATCGACCAAGGTGTCGGTGCCACCCCAACCGTCTTGGGCCACACCCGTGGCCAAGTTGACGTGAATCGGCCCGGGCGAGTCCCAGTAAACCGCTGCACTGTAGTTGCCACCAGTCAAGTCAATGATGGTGTCGTTGCCGGCACCGCCCAAAACGTTGCCACCTCGCTCTAAGGTGATGGTGTCATTGCCGCCCAGTGCGCGAATGGTTCCCCAAGCGTTTTGATCCGCGCTCAAGATGAAGACGTCATCACCCTCGGTCAAAAAGGTATCGTCAGCCATGCATGAACCCCACCGTGGGCCGCGCGAAGTTGGCCACGTTGGGCAACACCGCGGTCAATGAACTGGCGGGCAAGCCCAACCAAGTGAGCAAATCAGCAGCAACTTGGTCAGAGGAAATTTGTGGCACAAAATAACCCCGCTGGCCGTTGTGCGCATCATCCACCCCTCCCAAGATCAAACGTGGAAAGGCCTCACCATAAAGCCGCCCCCCGGCCACCGGCTGACCCAAAACCATCCAGTGGCTGCCCCATGCGTGATCACTACCCAGACCCGCCGCTTCGTCCAGCGTGCGGCCAAACTCACTGAGCACCAAAACCGCTACATCAGGCCCCATGCCTGCGTCTTGTATCGACTGGTCCAAAGCCGCCAACGCATTGGCCAATTCAGCCAGTTGCGAATCCAAATCGGGGTTGGCGTTGGCAACGTCGGTGTTGCGCTGGTTGGCGTGGGTGTCAAAGCGGCCCCACTGCGTGAAGAAAATCTGCCGCGCGGCGCCCGCTGATTTGTAGTAGGGCAAGATCTTGGCCAAAAAGTGCAGTTTCTCGCCAATCTCATTGGTTTCGAACGTACCTGTGGGTTCAGCCGAGATTTCTTGCGCCAGCGCCATCTCCTTGGCGTCAGCCAAAACGGCCTTGAACGAGCGGGCATATTCAGCCTCCACCGGGCTGGCCGACTGCAGGCGCGCCAACGACGCCAGGGTGCGAGTCCAAGCGTATTGCTCGTCGAGCAAGTCGGCTCGGCCAAAGTAGCGCGAACCTTGGTGCCCCGTGCTGACCATGCGGCTGTGCTGGCCCAAGACCAGGGTGTTGTCGCTGGTGTCCACCGCCACCAACGGCGCTTTCATCGCGCCCAAGGCCGACAAAGCCTCCATGCCGCGTCCGCCCCAGCCACTGGGGTCAGCATCCCCCAACCAGCCTTGCACGAACTGAGTCTGCTCGGGGTGCGAGTACAAAAACGGCGGCAGAGTAGCCCGACCGTTGAGCACGTCTTGCGCCGTCGTCGGCGTGAGCAAAGCACCCGCGTTGACCACAAAGCCCAAGCGCTCTCGCTCAAACAAGGGCAGCAAAGCCGACATGGCGGCGTTGAGCCCCATGCGGTGGCCCAAATGCGTGCCCGGCAAATTCAGCAACTGCGTCCGCGGCACCGCGATGTTGGGCCGGCTTTGCAAATAATCCGAGTAAGCCCCATCGGTGGGCACCAACATGTCGTGGGTATCACAGCCACCGTTCAGGTGCACCACCACCAAGGCCTTGTAATCTTGAAAAGCTGAGTGCGCACGCCCAGGCCACATCCCTTGACCCACCGTCACCGCGCCCAAGCCTAGCCCAGCGGCAGTGCGCAAAAATCCGCGTCGACTCGTCATTTGAGCACTCCAAAACTCGGCGAACTGGTCAGCAAGGTCAGGGTCTCGGCCACGCGCTCGGTCGCGGGACGCCCGGCCAATTCACCTTTGAGCAGGTTCAGCGCCAAATAGCGCAAAGGCACCGGCATCGCTGACTTGAAAAAGCGCTGATTGATCAAGTCCAGCA
>JALRFN010000002.1 GCA_023268425.1 Burkholderiaceae bacterium
TGAGCCGACGGTGCGAATCAACTTGGGGCCAAACAAGGCCAAACCCACCGAAATACCCAAAGCGCCAATCGCCATCACCCACAACGGTATCGCGACCTTGGTCTCATTGCCGTTGGTCACGTGCATCAAGGCGTCCACGATGCCCGCCAACGGCCCCACCGCGTTGGCCACGTCATTGGCGCCGTGCGCGAAACTCAGCAAGGCGGCGGAGATGATCAAGGGCACGGTGAACAAGCGGTTGACGCCTTCACTGTCTTCTTTGATGCCCACGGTTGCGCGACGAATCAAGGGGCGCGCAATCAGCGTGGTCAAGATGCCCAACAGCAAACCGATCAACATGGCGGTTTGGAAATCCACCTTAACGATGTGCTTGATGCCCTTGAGCGTGATGTAGGTGCTGAACGCCCAGGCCATGACGCCAATCATGACCGGCACCACTTTGCGTGCCGCCGTCACTGGCGCATCTTTGAAAAAGATGGTCTTTTTCAACAAGTACAAAAAAAAGGCCGCAATCACGCCGCCCGTCAGAGGCGAGATCACCCAGCTCAGGACAATCTTGCCAATCGAGTCCCAATTGACGATGCCCCAACCTGCTGCAGCAATGCCTGCGCCCATGACCCCACCGACAATCGAGTGGGTGGTGGACACCGGTGCACCAATCCAGGTGGCGGCGTTCAACCACAAAGCAGCGCCGATCAAGGCGCCCATCATGATCCAAATGAAGACATTCGGGTCAGGCAGCCGAGACGGGTCAATGATGCCGTCCTTGACCGTCGAGACCACATCGCCGCCAGCAATCAAGGCGCCAGCAGCTTCAAAAATGGCTGCAATGACAATCGCCCCGGTCAGCGTCAGCGCAAAAGAGCCCACCGCAGGCCCGACGTTGTTGGCCACGTCATTGGCGCCAATGTTCATCGCCATGTAGGCACCAATCACCGCCGCTGCGACCAGCAAATACAACTGATCCACGTCGCGAAACGAGGCGCCGGTGTAGACCATAACGGCCATGATGAACAGCACCGCCGAGCCAATGCGCCCCACCTCGGAGCGGTTGACATCGGTGGCGTCCTCAATTTTCAGATAGTCTTTGATTTGCATAGGGTGTGTCTCAGGTCGTCTTGTCGGCGCGCTCTCGTGGAGCGCCCGAAAGTATGCACACGCTGCAAGGCCCCCACAAGGGAGAAAACCCAGCCCTGTCCAACACACCCACGCGCGCACCCCACCACCGCAGAACAAGGCCACCAAAAGCCTCGCCCAAGAAAAAAGGCTGCATCAAGCAGCCTTTTTTGTCTCCTTCAGCCGGACGACTGATGCGGTTGAGCGCTCAGGGTCAGAGCATACACGGCACGCCAGCGATGTAGCCGACCGCCGCTTGGGTGTTGTCACCCCAGTTCTTCGCCACCGCCTGCGCCAAGTCGGCTTGCTCAGGGGTGAATTTGCGGTCACCCGCGTGTTGGAAGTTGGACAAGATGTAAGCGTGCCCATTGCGGTTGTCGATGGCCTCCAAGCCCGTGCACTCGGCACCGGCTGGCACCGTCAAGACGCGTGTCAACTCTTGGCTGTCCAGGTTGTACGCCCACACCACGTTGTTGACGTGCATGCCCGAGTCTTCACCAATGAACAAGGTGCGCAGCGCCTCAGAGTACTTCAGGTTGTCGGGGTTGGCGATGTGCTCCAAGTGCGCGGTGTTGCCAGCCGCATCGGCGGGCTTGATGTCCTTGCCCACCAAGGCCTTGACGGGCTGCAACACGGCGGGCACCCACTGGCTGTCAATGGCTTGGCCTTGGGCGTCGGTGTGGCCGCCGCTCAAGTTGGCTTCGAACACGGCGCCCGCGCTGATCTTTTTCTCTTGCCACTGGCCTTGCTGGTCGGCCATGGTGTCTTTGATCGAGGAAATCGCCAAGTACGCCACCTTGTCCGCTGCGTTGACGGTCACGCCTTCAAACTTGGTGAACTCCATGACGCCACCCATCATCGCCGCGTAACGACGGGTCTCCAAGAAGGCGGCGGCCTTTTCCATACCAGGGCGCAGCTTCATCCATTTTTGTTTTTTGCCGTCCTGCGCCAACACATAGCTGGCGTCTTTGGGGTCTTCGCTGCGCACCTCCATGATGTCGCGGGCACTCAAACGGTTGGCCAACGCCTCGATCTCGTCGCTGTTGGCGTGGCCCAAGCGCACCCACTGCATGCGCATCTTGCTGTGCTTGACCTCGCCTTTGGCCACATACAAGGTGCCTGAGGACAAGTCTGCAGCGCGGTCGGCGATGAACATGAACACACCACCCCCGGTGAAGTCGTCCCCCATCAAAACCGTGCGTTGGTCGGGCATGACTTGAATCAGCTCACGCGACACGCGCCCCAAGTTGTAGTGTTTTTTGATGCTGGCGGTGCCGTTGGCGTGCACCGTCACTTCCGGAACGTGGCCGTAGTGGTAGGGGTTGCCGCTGACGCCCAAGGTGTTGCGGCAAAAGGCTTGAAAACGCTCGTCACTGTCGGCCTTGAAGGCATCGGGCTCGTACTCTTCGCTGGACAAATGGGTGTTCCAAGGGGAAATGCTGCCAGCGCAAGTGATCCACAGGCCGTGCACGCTGCGCGTGTCCACGTGATGGTAACTGACCATTTTCATGTCACCCGTTTTGGGGTGCTGGTCCAAGGTCGCCACCGCGATGGACGAGGGCAACTTGCCGTACATGTCGGCGCCGGAGGCGTCTTTGCTCATGTATTCAAACTGGGTGACCAGGAACAAGGGGTTGCCCTGCACGCCTTTGACTTTGGCCTTGGGCAACTGGATCAGGCTTTGCCCGTCTGGACAATCCGAGTACATCTGCTTGCCGGTCTTGTTGTCGATGACGGGCGTGCCATCGGTCATGAAATAGCCGCCTGCCATGATCTGACCACCACCCGTTTGGGGCAACATTTGCCCGGTCTTGTACAGGGTGCGGTAACGCAAGGGGTGATCGACGCGGCGACCCGAGTCGTAAAACACCTTGATGCTGGCTGCGGTGTAGGTGGAAGCCATTTGGGCGACCGTGCTCGGCCCGGCCATGGGGGTGAAGCGCACAGCCACCGCTTTGTCGGCGGCCGCCATGGCGCCACCCCAATAAGACACAGCGCCCATGGCCAACGGTGCCTGTACGGCGGCCTTGAGCAGGGAGCGGCGCTGCAAGAGAGACGATTTCATGTGATTCTCCAATTAAAAAAGCATGCGCTTTGCGCGCGGTTCAGGGGGTTTGTGTGGCGACAGCGGGGGTGTTAGCTGGCACCACCCCTTGCATGCCTCGGTTCAAGGCATGCGACCAATCAATGATTTCCAGCTGGCCGTCCATGTGTTCAACGACCGCGCTCAAAGACTCGACCCAATCGCCGTCGTTGACGTAGGTCACGCCGTCGATGTCGCGCATCTCGGCTCGGTGGATGTGGCCACACACGACACCGTCGAAGCCGCGCTGTTTGGCGCGCTTGGCCACTGCGTCTTCAAACGCGGTGACGTAATTCAAGGCCCGCTTGACCTTGTGTTTGAGGTATTGCGACAAAGACCAATAGGGCAAGCCCACGCGCGCACGCCAGTTGTTCAGATAGCGGTTCATGCGCAGCGACCACTCGTAGGCCACGTCACCTGCCAAAGCCAACCAACGCGCGTGCTGCACGACGGCATCGAAATCATCCCCATGAATGACCCACAAGCGTCGGCCATCCACCGTGGTGTGCACCGCTTCTTTCTCAACCACAATGCCGCCGAAATGGTGGGCATCGAACTGGCGTGCAAAGGCGTCGTGGTTGCCCGGCACGAACACCACGCGACAACCCTTGCGCGCGCGGCGCAACAGCTTTTGCACCACGTCGTTGTGTGCTTGCGGCCAGTACCAGCGGCGGCGCAATTGCCAACCGTCAATGATGTCGCCCACCAAGTACAAGACATCGCTGGGGTGGTGCTTCAAGAAGTCCAGCAGCGCGGGGGCTTGGCAACCGGGCGTGCCCAAATGCAAATCTGAAATGAACACCGCACGGTAACGCGAGGGCCCGTCCTCATCGTCATGCGCCCGCGCCGCTTGTTCGGTGGCCTCGGCCATGCTGCGCAGCAATTGAGGGTCCAAGGCCATCACTGACCCAAGAGGTGTTTCCGGTAGCGGCTGGGCATGTGATCCAGGCACAGCAACATCGGCAAGTCAGCAGCGTCAAAGTCGGGGTCCCAAGCGGGTTCACCCAAAATCTTGGCACCCAAACGCAAATAGCCCTTGATCAAGGGTGGCGGCTCCACCGGCAGCGTCTGGTCCAAGTCGCCAATGGGCAAGGCCAGACGGGGCCGCACCTGGTGTTCAATCGGCGCGGCGTGGCGGTCAAAGGCCTGGCGCCAAATGGAGGCCGCTTCATGGCCGTAAGCGACGCCGCTGCTTTTCATGGGGATGGTCGCGCAGCCCATCATCCAGCGCAGTTGGTTGCTTTGCATGAACTGCGCCAAGGCCGACCACAGCGTCATGATGACACCACCGTGCCGGTAGTCGGGATGGACGCAAGAGCGCCCCAACTCCACCATTTGCTCGCGCATGAAGCGCAAACGGGTCAAGTCAAACTCTTGGTCAGAGTAGTAACTGCCCACGCGCTTGGCCTGCACCGGGGTCAGCAGTCGGTAGGTGCCGACGACCTGCTGCGTGCGCTCGTCACGCACCAACAGGTGCTCACAGAAGTCATCGAACAAGTCGACATCGTGGCCCGCCAAGGGCGTCTTCAATTGCGCGCCCATCTCCAGGCCAAAGACCTCGTAGCGCAGGCGCTGCACCTCGCGCAACTCGCTGGTGTGTCGCACCCAGCGGGCGCTGAGAATGGGCGCATGGGTGTGCACTTCGGCCACAGGCAAACTGGGCAAAGCGATGCGGGCGTTATCGGCTGCCACAGTGGCAGCGAACATGGATTCGTGGTGCATTGGATTCATGAGCCACGAGTGTGCGCAGCCTGCATGACAGCTTGATGGCGGTTTGATGACCATCTCATGACACCTCAAAAAGTGACGCCCCTCTGTGCGCGCGTCACCA
>JALRFN010000028.1 GCA_023268425.1 Burkholderiaceae bacterium
CGGTGAATCCGAAGATTAGCCCGCTCGCTAAGGATGCTCCGGCACCCGAGGTGCGCACAGAGCCCGACGCCAATGTAACGGGGTTGGTCACAGAGACTTTGGCTCGGATGTATGCGGAACAGGGGCACATTGCCAAGGCGATTGACGACTTTCCCGGAGGGCGCCGCTTTCACTTTCTCGAACCCAGTGGCAATGAGTTTGCGGTATGGTCGCTGCCCTTGAAAGACTGAGAGAACACGCATGCGTCAAATCGTTTTGGACACGGAAACCACGGGCTTGTCCGCCCATGATGGCGACCGCATTTTGGAGATCGGTTGTGTTGAATTGGTCAACCGCAAACTGACCGGTAACAACCTGCACCGCTACATCAACCCCGAACGCGAGAGCCATGAAGAGGCGCTCAAAGTGCACGGCATCACCAACGAATTTTTGGCCGACAAGCCCAAGTTTGGGCAGGTGGCCGATGAACTGTTGGACTACCTCAAAGACGCTGAATTGATCATCCACAACGCGCCTTTTGATGTGGGCTTTTTGGATGCTGAGTTTCAACGCCTGGGCTGGCCGCCGTTGCGCGAGCACGTGGCTGGCGTGATCGACACCTTGGCCCTGGCCAAAGACCAATACCCTGGTAAGCGCAACAGCCTGGACGCCTTGTGCGACCGCTTGGGTATCGACAACTCCAACCGCACCCTACACGGCGCTTTGCTAGATGCCGAATTGTTGGCGGACGTCTTCATTGCCATGACTCGCGGCCAAGACGCACTCATGATGGAGGCTGACCTCAACGATGACGCCTCGAGCGCGCAGCAGCGAGGGGTTGGCCGTGCCGACTTGTCGAGTCTTCACCTACCGGTGCTTCAAGCCAGTGCCAGTGAGTTGCAGCAACACGAGCGAGTCATGGCCGAAATCCAAAAAGCCTCGGACGGCCAAGTCGTTTGGGCCACCACCTGAAATAAATTGCCCAGGGTCAGCGGAGTCGCATGAAAACTGTGGCTATAATGGAGGGCTGTTGAGTAAACAACTTGGGCGGTTAGCTCAGGGGTAGAGCACTGCCTTCACACGGCAGGGGTCACTGGTTCGATCCCAGTATCGCCCACCAAGTTTTTCTTTCAACTTCAAAGACATAAACCGCTTTTTAGCGGTTTTTCTTTAAGTTTCGAGTAGTAAAGGACCGGTTTACTACAACTCTTAGATTTTTCCTCTGGTTTTCTTAGATTTTCGAACCCCAGTTGACCCCGAAAATCTGAGCGATCAATGAGCCTCCATCGTCATGCGTTGGGGGCTTTTTTGCGTCTGGCGTTTCTGCGTGAGGTGGCCTTGTGAACGTGCTGTGGACTGTCTTGTTGCTGGTGTGTTCCAACGTCTTCATGACCTTTGCTTGGTACGGTCACTTGAAGAGCCTGTCTGCCGCGCCGCTGTGGGTCGCTATCTTGGCGAGCTGGGGCATCGCGTTTTTTGAATACACCCTGCAGGTGCCCGCCAACCGCATGGGCTTTGAGACCTTGAGCGTTGGCCAGTTGAAGGTCATGCAAGAAGTCATCACCTTGTTGGTCTTTGTGCCGTTCAGCGTTTACTTCATGCAGCAGCTTTTGAAGTTGGACTACGTCTGGGCGGGTTTGTGCTTGGTGGGCGCGGTGTACTTCGTGTTTCGCGCTTGAGCTAATCAACCGAGCGGTCAAACGTATCTTTTGCCGATGTGATGATCTGCAAGCGTAAAAAGTTTTGACGCTTGATCGTGAGATCGCACAGGCATCGCAAGTTACTCGAACGTAGTCATCACCTCTTGGATCGGTTTCTTTATTTTTGCTACTGCTGGCACGGTTGCATCCTCGCTGGGCCAGCCAACCGGAATGATCATGATTGCTTTCTCATGTGGCGGTCGCTGACAAAGCTCAGGCAGAAACTTCATGGGGTTGGGTGTGTGTTCGAGGCAAACCAAGCCCGCTTGATGTATTGCCGTGATCAGCATGCCAGTGGCGATTCCCACGCTTTCGGGAACGTAATAATTTTTGAATCTCTGGCCATCATTTGTCAGACCGTAGCGCTGAGCAAAAACAATGATCAGCCATGGCGCAGTGGTCAAGTGAGGCTTTGATACGCCTGTGCCGATAGGCTCAAGTGCGGCCAGCCACTCGTCACCT
>JALRFN010000042.1 GCA_023268425.1 Burkholderiaceae bacterium
TCAAAATTGATTATATTTCTAATTGCAAGTTTGAAAAGCCTGTGTATTAAATATCACTAACGAATCAAAAATTTAATAATGAATTTAGTCTTCAGAATCTTACTAACAGCCATCGCAGTTCTTGTTTTGGCTAATTTTTTACCTGGTGTCAATGTGGCTAATTTTACAACAGCTATTCTTGTAGCTGCAGTTCTTGGTCTTTTGGGGCACGCCTGAAGGTTTGCTGAAGGCTGCAGACGCCAAGACCGGCAAAGTGGTTTGGGAATTCCAAACCGGCTCCGGCATCGTGGCGCCGCCCATCACTTGGAAAGAAGGTGGCGAGCAGTACATCTCGGTCGTCTCCGGCTGGGGTGGTGCCGTGCCGCTGTGGGGTGGTGAAGTCGCCAAGCGCGTCAACTACCTGGAACAAGGCGGTTCGGTCTGGACCTTCAAGTTGATGAAGTAAATCGGCGAACGCTTGCGAGCCCCGCGAAAGCGGGGCCACGCGAACGCCACCGAGGCGGCGTCTCCTCCTCGGTTTTGCACCGCTGGCCACGCTGGCGGTGCTTTTTTGTGGGTGCATGCGGCTGCTGGTGCGGCTTCAGGATGACCGAAGCCGTCGACTTGGTGTGACCACACCCAGTCTGCGTGCTGCGCGTTTTGGGCAAGGCTGGCCGAGTGCGCAACGCGCAGGATTGAGCGAATCGGTCGCCCAGGTGACGCCAGCGCGCCTGCGCTGCCACGGCCCCAGGGTTTTCCCGCTGCGCAGGGCTGCTGCGGCCGCGCAGCATGAACACAACGCCATGAACCTTCGACACGTCTACGGCCATCACCCCCTGATCGTTCGTCGCCCCAGCTTGCACTGGTGGCGTGTCGTCGTTTGGGTGTGGCTGTGTGGTTTGACCATGTGGCTGCCGCAAGGCAGTGGGGCCGGTGAGCTCTACCGAGACGAGGTGGAAAGCTTCATCGGCACCGACTACTTGGTCGGCGAAGTGTTGAGCGACTTGCCGGTGTATCCGGTGTTTGCCGCGCCCACCAGCAGCCCTGCGCCCAAGCCTGAGTTGCTGGGTTACGCCTTTGAAAGTGTCGATTTTTTGGAGGTTCGCGGCTTCAGCGGCAAGCCCATGAATGCCTTGGTGTTGTTGGACCTGAGCGGACACATCCGCTATGCACAACTCGTCAGCCACAAAGAGCCGCTGTTTTTGCGTGCAGGGAAAAACAAACTGCTGGAGCAATTCACCCAACAGTTCCAAGGCTTGTCGCTGCGCCATCGCGTTGAGCTGGGCTACGCTTCGGAACCACCAGAACGCAGCGCCGATTACGCCAAGCTGCAAGGGGTACTCAACGGCACGGTGTCGATTCAAGCCATTTCCAAAGCGGTGTTCGAGTCGGCCGCCACCGTGGCCGTGGCCAAGCTCCGGGTCGATCCGGTTGAGCAAGACATCAAAAAACGCCGCGACCCCAGCGACCAGTCTTGGCGCCAATCGGTTGATTTGGACGCCAACCCGCCCTCCACCGAGGTGATCGCGCCCACCACGCAAGCACGCGCATGGGGCCAATCCGGCGAGCCCATGTGGCTGAGCATTTGGCGCAAGCGCTGGCTCGATTTGGGCATTTTGGGCGTCGCCTTGATGGTGCTCAGCGTCTTGTTGCTGCGCGCTCGGCGCTTGAGCACCTCGCACCGTCGCCTGCGCTGGGTGCGCAGCGGCTACGCGCTGTTCACCTTGTTCTTCATTGGTTGGCACGCCCAAGGCCAGCTGACCATCGTCAACCTCACCGCCGCCTTGGAGGCCTGGCGTGGCGGCAGCGACTTGGCCTTCATGCTCAACGACCCCATCACCGTGGTCTTGTGGGCTTATGTGGGCGTGAGTTTGTTGGTGTGGGGGCGCGGCACTTTTTGTGGCTGGCTGTGTCCATTTGGCGCTTTGCAAGAGTGGGTATCCATCATTGCCCTGCGCTTGGGCCTGCGTGCGCGGCGCCTGCGCCAAGCCTTGGACCTGCGTTTGAAGTGGCTCAAGTACGCAGTCTTGGTGGTGCTCATGGCCACGGCCTGGTGGTCGCCGCAGTGGCATGAACTCGGGGTCGAGGTCGAGCCCTTCAAAACCGCCATCAGCAGCCAGTTTGACCGCGACTGGCCCTATGTCGCCTGGGCACTGGCGATGCTGGCCTTGAGCGCGGTGGTCTACCGGGGCTATTGCCGCTACATCTGTCCTCTGGGCGCGGCGCTGGCGGCCTTGTCGGTGCTGCGTCGCTGGAACTGGATTGCACGGCGCAGCGAATGCGGCGCGCCCTGTCAAAGCTGCCGCCACCGCTGTGGCTACCAATCGATTAGTGCCCAGGGCTCGGTGCAGTACAGCGAGTGTTTCCAGTGCTTGGACTGCGTGGCGATTTACCAAGACCCCAAGGCTTGCCTGCCGCTGATTCGCATGGACAAAATCAGCCACCGCAGCGCAACAGCGGCCTCACAAGGCGCGGCGGGAGTTGCCTCATGATGCCCCCCACACGCCGCCAGGCCTTGCGCTCGACCTTGGGCCTGTGTGCCCTGCCCTTGGGGGCTCGAGCTCGCACATCGGATTTGGTCTGGCGCCAGCGCGCCATGTTGGGCTTTGGCACCAGCCTGTGGCTGCAAGCGGCCCATCACGATGCCGCACGTTGTGAGCTCGCGTTGGACGCCTGCGTGCAGGCCATTCGCGGCATCGAGCGTGAGCTCAGCTTGTTTGACCCCGACAGCGCCTTGTGCCGCCTCAACCGCGACGGGCATTTGCATCAGGCACCCGCGCATTTGCGCGCCGTCTTGCGCACCGCTCAGCGGGTGGCCAGCGCCAGCGCAGGGGTGTTGGATGTCAGCATGCAGCCACTGTGGACGCTGTGGTCTCAAGCCACCCAACACGGCTGCGCGCCCAGTGAACGCGCATTGGCGCGCACCTTGCAGCGCGTCAACTGGCGGGCCATTGAACAGCGTGGAAACGATGTCTTGCTCAACCTGCCCGGCATGGCCCTGTCCTTCAACGGCATCGCGCAGGGCTATGCCGCCGATGTGGTGCGCCACACCTTGCTGCGCCACGGCGTGCAACATGCGCTGATTGACACAGGCGAGGTCATGCCCGTGGGCGACACGCGAGATGGCGCCGCTTGGACATGGCAAATCGCCAATGCCACGGCAAACGCGCCGGGACCACGCCTGCGCCCAGATGGGCGCGCCATGGCCACCTCCAGCGGTGCCAGCACGGCGTTCTCCGCCGACCGACGCGACCACCACATCATGGACCCGCGCAGCGGCCATTCGCCGCGCCACTGGGCCAGCGTCACGGTTTTGGCCACAACAGCAACCCAGGCCGACGCCTTGACCAAGGTGGCCTTCATGACGGCGCCCGAACAGCTGCGCGCCATGGCGCAAGGCTGGGGCGTTGGGGTGGTGGCGCAAGACTGCGTGGGACACTGGCATCGACACGGCGCTTGAACCGCGCTGCGCGCTCGCCGCTTTGTCGCTTTGTCGCTTTGTCGCTTTGTCGCTCAGGCGACGAAAACATACCCCCCCACCTATTCTCTCGTACGGAATTTCGGGTTTTCCCGGTTTAGCCCTGGCGCGCATGGGCAGACCATCTGACCAGCAGCCTACGTTGCGACCCCCAAACCACTCGGAGACAAAGGAGTACGTTGTGAAGTTGACTCAACTGACCGTCGGCTTGATGGCCACGGCCCTGCTGGGCGCTAGCGCCAGCTGGGCACAGAGCTTGAATGACCTCAAAGCCGATCACCAAACCGCGGGTGACATCCTCACCTACGGCATGGGCTACAACAACCAGCGCTACAGCGCGCTGAAGCAGATCAATGCCAGCAACGTTGGCAAGCTGCACCCCAAATGGGCGTACAGCCTGAACAACCCGCAGGGTCAAGAGTCGCAGCCCATCGTGTACGACGGGGTGATGTACATCACCACGCACGACTCCACGGTGGCCTTGAACCCGTTGACCGGCCGTCAAATTTGGAAAAACCAGCTCGAGTACAAGAGCGACGTCTTCGCCATGGCCTGCTGCGGTTTGTTGAACCGCGGCGTAGCGATTTACGACGGCAAGGTGTATCGCGGCACATTGGATGCGCACATCGTCGCCTATGACGCACGCACCGGCAAACAGCTGTGGAAGACCAAGATGACCGACTACAAGCTCGGTCACGCCATCACCAGCGCGCCTTTACTTGCCAACGGCGTGCTGTTGACCGGTATCGCCGGTGGTGAGTACGGCACACGCGGCTTCATCGCAGGCTTGGACCCACAAACCGGCAAAGAGCTGTGGCGCTTCCACACCACCGCCCACGGCACCGAGCCTGGCGCTCAAACGTGGCCGGGTGACACCGCCTTGCGCGGTGGAGCGCCCACTTGGTTGACTGAAAAACATATCTCCAATCAAATACCAGGTTTTCAAGAACAAGGCTTTTAAGGTCGACGTTTAGCTTGCTAAACGAGATCTTAAATAACGATGTTATTGGAATTCTGGTGGGTCTGGGCCGATTTGAACGGAAAGACAT
>JALRFN010000061.1 GCA_023268425.1 Burkholderiaceae bacterium
GCAGCGACAGCCAAGCCATGGGGCGCGTGGGCGAAGTGGTGCTGCGCACCTGGCAAACCGCCGACAAGATGAAGGCACAGCGCGGTGCACTCGAAGGCGACGACGCACACAGCGACAACACGCGCATCAAGCGCTATGTCGCGAAATACACCATCAACCCCGCGATTGCACACGGCATGTCGCACATCGTTGGCTCGCTGGAGGTGGGCAAGTGGGCGGACGTCGTGATTTGGAAGCCCGCGTTTTTCGGCGTCAAGCCCGCGCTCATCGTCAAGGGCGGCTCCATCGCACTGGCCGCCATGGGGGACCCCAACGCGTCTATTCCCACGCCGCAGCCGGTGCACCAGCGCCCCATGTTTGGCAGCTACGGCGGCGCCCTGAGCCGCAGCAGTTTGACCTTTGTGTCACAAGCAGCCGAGGCCGCAGGGGTGGCCCAGCAATACGGTTTGCAAAAGCCCACCATCGCGGTGCACGCATGCCGCAGCGTGACCAAGCGCGACATGGTCCACAACGCCTACCTGCCCGTGATGGAGATCGACGCGCAGCGCTACACCGTGCGCGCCGACGGCGTCTTGCTGAGCTGCGAGCCGGCCACCCGCTTGCCCATGGCGCAGCGCTACTTTTTGTTCTGAACACGGGTGTCCTTGAGCATGCGCACCTTCAACAAAGCCTTACCTGGCGGTCGTGGCCTCGCGCCAAGCCTGCTCAAACGCGCGCCCAGCGTGCAGCTCGATTGGGACGTGCGACAAAAAAGCCGCTTCGACGCACACACCGAGGCCGGTGAACACATCGGGGTCTTTTTGTCGCGTGGCACCGTCTTGCGCGGGGGGGACGTCTTGGTCGACACCCATGGCGGCTTGCTGCGCGTGGAGGCCGCCGCGCAAGCGGTGTTGCGCATCACGCCTTGCCCGCAGCACGGCAGCGCCTTTGACCTGGTGCGTGCGGCCTACCATTTGGGCAACCGCCATGTGCCCATTGAGCTGACGCCAACGCACCTGCACATCGAACCCGATCACGTGCTGGAGGCCATGTTGGATGCCATGCACTTGATCGTCACCCCCACGGAAGCGCCATTTGAGCCTGAATCGGGCGCCTACGGCGACGGTCACAGCCACACCCACCACGGGGGACACCACCACAATCATGACGGGCACGCGCACCAGGAGCATGTGCATGCGCACGACGAGTCCGCCTCATGAGCACCCCTGCCCTGCTTCAACTGCTTTGGCTGAGCTCGCCTGCGCTGCCGGTGGGTGCGTTCAGTTATTCCGAGGCGCTAGAGGCAGGCGTTGAACTGGGTGAAATCACCGATGAGCACAGCGCTGCAGCGTGGCTCACCGAGCAGCTGCACCTCAGTCTGGCGCGCAGCGATTTGCCCATCGTGCATGCGGCCTGCTCGGCTTGGCGTAGCCGAGACCTGAAACGCGTGCGCGCGCTCAACGACTGGGTGTTGCAGACCCGAGAAACCGCAGAATTGCGGCTGCAAGTGGAACAAATGGGCAAATCTCTGCACGATTGGACACGCCAGCAAGCCACCGGCGAGCAGGCCCTGCCCGAGCACATCGCCGCATGGCGAGCCTTGCAGGCTGCGCAACTCACCGTTCCCAGCTACCCGGTCGTCAGCGCCGCCATCGCCGCGCAAACCCAGGCCTGCGTGGAAGACGTGCTGCACGCTTACGCCTTTGCCTGGGCCGAAAACCAAGTGCAAGCCGCCATCAAGTCGCTGCCGCTGGGCCAAAGCGCGGGGCAGCGCATCTTGGCGCGCTTGTGCGCACACATCCCCGAAGCCGTCGCCACCGCCCAAAGCCTGGACGACGATCACCGCCAAGCCTTCTCCCCCATGTTGGCGCTGTACAGCGCCTGGCACGAAACACAATACTCGAGGCTATTTCGCTCATGAACACCGCTTTACACCAAATTGCCAACCGCGACAAAACCCTCCCGCCCTTGCGTGTGGGCATTGGCGGGCCCGTGGGCTCGGGCAAAACAACACTGCTGGAAATGTTGTGCAAAGCCATGCGTGACGACTACGACTTGGTCGCGATCACCAACGACATCTACACCAAAGAAGACCAGCGCTTGCTCACCATCAGCGGCGCCCTGCCCGCCGAGCGCATCATGGGTGTCGAAACCGGGGGCTGTCCGCACACGGCGATTCGCGAAGACGCCTCGATCAACCTGGAGGCCATTGACCGCATGTTGGTCGACTTCCCCAACGCCGACATCGTGTTCATCGAAAGCGGCGGCGACAACTTGGCGGCCACCTTCAGCCCGGAGTTGAGCGACCTGACCATTTACGTGATCGACGTCGCCACCGCACTCCGCGAGCACGGTTTTGCAATCATCCACGCCGTGCCCCGTCAGGGCGCTGAGCTCTTTCGCGCTCATGCTCGCTCGCTCGACGCTCGACCGACGCGAGATCGGAAGAGCACACGTCTGAACTCCAGTCACTACG
>JALRFN010000135.1 GCA_023268425.1 Burkholderiaceae bacterium
GCGCCGGGCATGACAAAAGATACATGCAAGGCGCAGACACAGAAGAATCGATCGGAAATGCTCATTTCCGATCTCTGTCGATACGCGACGAAGCTTACCTCGCTGACCAAGAACCAGAACAGCAAGCCGATGAAATTCATCTACGGAAAACCCAGGAGCCTCGACGTTGTCAAGCAGATAAGCGCCATGCATTGGAGCGTCCGCATGTGAAATTAAGGAGCCTAACTCATGCAGTAAAGCCGCCCACACGGGCGTCAAACTGCTGGGCAAGTCAGGCAGTTCGCCCAAGTCCAACCGGCTTTCTTCGGGGCCGTGAAAGTCGCTGCCGCGTGAGGCCAGCAAATCAAACTCTTTGGCGATGTCGGCGTAGATGCCGTATTCGGCCACGCTGTGGCTGCCGGTGACGACTTCCACGCCTTGGCCACCATGGGCTTTGAACTCGGTGAACAGCGCGTATTCCTCGGTGGGCGTGAAGCCATAGCGGGCGGGGTGTGCGACGACCGCCATGCCACCGGCTTCGGTGATCCAGCGCACCGCGTCGCCCAAACGCGCCCAGCGGTGGGGCACAAAGCCGGGCTTGCCGTCGGCCAGATAACGTTTGAAGACGTCTCCCAAGTCTTTGGCTTTGCCCAGCTCAACGATGTAACGCGCAAAGTGTGCGCGGGAGATCAACTCGGGGTTGCCGACATGTTTCAGCGCACCGTCGTAGGCGTCAGGGATGCCAACCTTGGCCAACTCGGCTGCAATGTCACGCGCGCGCTGTTCGCGCCCACCGCGCGTCTGGCGCAAGCCCTCAGCCAATGCGCCGTTGCTGGCGTCAAAGCCCAAACCCACGATGTGTACCGTGGTGTCGGCGAAGGTCACTGAGACCTCGACCCCCGTCAGGTAGTTCAGGCCGAGGGCTTGGGCGGTGTCGGCGGCCTCGCCTTGGCCACCAATTTCGTCGTGATCGGTCAATGCCCAAAGAGTCACGCCGCGTGCGTGGGCGCGCTGAGCCAGCGCTTGGGGCGACAAGGTGCCATCGGAAACAGTGGAATGGCAGTGCAAGTCGGCGTTCATGGGGGGATTTTAATTTTTCTTCAAAGGCCTTCGTCGCCAGATGCCATGCCTTGGACGATGAATTGCACTTTGCGCTGCCCCCTGAAGGCATTGATGTCGAGTTGATACGCCAGTCTGGCCACATCGGGTAAGGGTTCAGTGCGGCCAAACCAAATGCCGTCAATGGTTTGCCCGGCCACATCGAATTTGAGTTGCAAGTGGCCGCTGCCGACGATGCGTTGTGACTGCACGCGCAGTTCTTGCGAAAACAGCGGCGCTGCAAAGCCTTGGCCCCAAACGGGTACCTGCAACTGTTCAGCCGTGGCGACCGTGCACAACTCTGGAGCCAAGGCGCCGTCGGTGTGCAATTCGCGGGTCAGCGCATCGGCGTCCAGCCATTCGTCGGCAATGGCTTGCAAGCCTTGTTCGAAGGTGTCGAGTTCGTCGGCTGCGATGGTGCAGCCCGCAGCCATGGCGTGGCCGCCAAATTTCAGCAAGACGCCAGGGTGGCGCTTGGCCAGCAAGTCCAGCGCGTCACGCAGGTGAAAGCCCGCAATGGAGCGACCAGACCCTTTGAGTTGGTCTTCGTCTTGGCTGCTCATGGCGAATACAAAAGTCGGTCGGTGCCACTTGTCTTTGAGCCGTGAGGCGACGATGCCGACCACGCCTTCATGAAAGTCAGAGTCGAACACGCACAGGGCCGCGGGTGGTGCATCGTCCAAGTCCAAGAGTCCCTCGGCAATGGCTTGCGCTTGCTCTTTCATGCCGCTTTCGATTTCGCGGCGTTCGCGGTTGATGGCGTCGAGCTGTTGGGCCAACTCGACCGCCTGCTGGCCGTCGTCGGTGCTCAAGCAGGTGATGCCCAGTGTCATGTCCGCCAAACGCCCAGCCGCGTTGATGCGTGGGCCCAGGGCAAAGCCAAAGTCTTGCGCGCTGGCTTGTTGCGGCTCGCGTCCCGCGACGTGAAACAGCGCAGCCATGCCCGGTGGCATGGCGCCAGCACGGATGCGTTTCAAGCCTTGGGCGACCAATCGGCGGTTATTGGCGTCGAGCTTGACCACGTCGGCGACGGTGCCCAGCGCGACCAGTGGCAGCAAGGCATCGAGACGCGGTTGGTGTTGTGCGTCAAAGTGCCCTCGCTCGCGCAGCACGGCACGCAGGTGCAGCAAGACATAAAACATCACGCCCACGCCAGCCAGCGACTTGCTGGCGAAAGCGCAGCCGGGTTGGTTGGGGTTGACGATGGCGTGAGCGGCAGGCAAGACGGTTTGGCCGTCCAAGCTGGCGCACAAGTGGTGGTCGGTGACTAGAACTTTCAAGCCCAGTTCACGAGCGCGGGCAACGCCCTCGAGGCTGGCGATGCCGTTGTCCACGGTGATCAACACCTGTGCGCCAGTCTGCGCCACGCGCTCGGCAATGGGGGGCGTCAGGCCGTAACCGTCGCGCGCGCGATCAGGCACCAGGTAGTCGACGTGTTGCGCACCCAAGCTGCGCAGCCCCCGCAGCGCCACGGTGCAGGCGGTGGCGCCGTCGCAGTCGTAGTCGGCCACGATGCACACACGCTGTTGGGTCTCAATGGCTTGCGCCAAGAGTTGGGCGGCGTCGTCGATGCCTGCCAAGTCGCGCGGCGGCAGCAGTTTGGCCAGTTGGTCGTCGAGCTCGTCGGCTTGGGTGACACCGCGCGCGGCGTACAAACGCGCCAGCAGCGGGGGGATGCCGGCTTGTTCCAGTGCCCACGCACTGCGCGGGGGCACATCTCGAGGGGTGATTTTCATGGCAAGTTTTCCAGCAAATCGCCGCTGCGTTTCGCGCGCCAACGTTGCCACCAAGGCGGTGGCTTGCGCTGCCAAAGCCGCGCGCCATGGGGGGTGGAGACCAACAGTTCAGCCTGTGGGTGTGCGTTCAAAATGTCGCCCACTTGACGATCAATGTCTGTCCAAGCTTGGGACAAGTCGCCGCTGGCGCGCAGCGCGTCCAACAGAGAGAGTTCTGTGCTTGGGGTGGCTTCGCTCAAGGTCGGCAGAGTCCCAGTGCCGTGGTACCAGATCGAGTTCACCGCAGGCAGCCGCTGGTCATGGCGGCTGTCGTGTACGGGGTGGTTGTAAAACAGCATTTGCGCCTCATTTTGCAGGCGGCGCAACAAGCGTGTGGCCGCTGCGTTTTGCCTCACCTGCGGCAGGTGGGCGTCCAGGTCTTCGCCAATCAAAGCGGCTGGCGACGGGCTGAGCAAGCCAGCGAAAACCTCGCCGTGGGCCAGCCAGTGCTGGGCATTGAGCCAGTGCAGGCCGATGCCGTCTTCCTCGGCCAGAGGGGCCAAAGCGGCCATCAGGGCCTGTGAGTCGGCGTCGCTCAAGTGCAGTTGGTCGGGGTCGTCCATGCGCACGCCCGTCATGTTGACGTCCCAGTGGCAGGGGGTGATCAAGGCTGCGGGTCGGGGGTCTGTTGAGCCCTGCTGTTGCGCGTGCCAAGCCGCCCAGGCGATGCCGCTGCTGGGGGTGGGTAAGCCCGCAGCGCGCGCGCGCCAGGCTTCTGTCGGCGTGAAGGCGGCGTTTGGACGCTGCACTTCGGTGGCTTGCATCCAAGTGCTGGCACACAGTGCCGAGAGCTGGGGCAGCGGGGGGGCGCTGAGGTGGGGCGCCCAGTGGGCGTGGTTGAGCAGAATCAGCACGGTGCGTGGGGTGTGGGAGGTGCGAACAAAGGCCAGCGCCAGAGGATGCCACAATGCAGCCTCATTCTTTTGAGCACCATGGAATTACCTTACGAGTGGCGCATTGGCTGGCAGTACACACGCTCATCGCGAGCGGGTCGGCGCAATGGTTTCATTTCCTTCATTTCTGGCATTTCAGTCGCCGGCATTGCCTTGGGTGTGGCCGCGCTGATTGTGGTGTTGTCGGTCATGAATGGCTTTCAAACCGAGGTGCGCGACCGCATGTTGAGTGTCTTGCCACACGTCGAAGTCAGCAGCGCCACGGGCGAGCCGCTCAGCGATGTGACAGCGGTCATGGACAGCGTCAGCCACCAGTCTGGCGTGGTGGCCGTGGCCCCCTTTGTGCAAGCGCAGGCGCTGGCGGCGCGCGGCGAGGCCACCGCAGGTGTGCTCTTGCGCGGCATTGATCCGGCACGCGAGCTGGGGGTGACCCCATTGGCGCAGGGCCGCGCGGGTGAGCTGTTTCAGGCCTTGCAGTCGGGACAGTTTGGCGCAGTGATTGGTCAAGGGCTGGCGCGCCAATTGCGCGTCGATGTGGGTGACAAGTTGACCCTGGCCCTGCCCTCGGCGACCCCCACGCCGGTGGGCGTGGTGCCGCGTTTCAAGGCGGTGACGGTGTTGGGCCTGTTCTCGTCTGGCCACTTCCAATACGACAACGGCTTGGTCTATCTGAACATCGAAGATGCGCAGCGCTTGTTGCGCCTCAGCGGGCCCAGCGGCGTGCAAGTGCGACTGAACGATTTGCACCAAGCGCAAGCGGCGGCACAGGCCTTGCAAACCCGTTTGGGCAACGGTTTTTGGGTGTCGGACTGGACGCAGCAAAACCGCAATTGGTTTGCCGCGGTGCAGGTCGAGAAACGCATGATGGGCATCATCTTGACGCTGATCGTCGCGGTGGCTGCCTTCAACTTGGTCAGCACCCTGGTCATGACCGTCACAGAAAAGCGCGCCGACATCGCGATTTTGCGAACCCTGGGCGCCACGCCGCGCTCCATCATGGCGGTGTTTGTGGTGCAAGGCGCCACGGCGGGCATTTTGGGCACCTTCTTGGGCCTTGGCTTGGGTTTGTTGGTGGCTTTGAATGTGGGTGACATCGTGGCGGCGATTGAGGCTTTGTTTCACATCCAGTTTTTGCCGCAAGACATTTACCTGATCAGCCGCATGCCCAGCGACCCACGCGTCAGTGACATTGGGCCAGTGGTCATCACTTCTTTGGTGTTGGCTTTGGTGGCGACGATTTACCCCAGTTGGCGCGCCAGTCGCACGCAACCTGCCGAGGCGCTGCGCT
>JALRFN010000173.1 GCA_023268425.1 Burkholderiaceae bacterium
AGCGCTGGGCGCCGAGACCTTGATTCACGTGCGCACCCAAGAGGGCGCCGCCTTGATCGTTCGCCAAGCCGAGCGCACCAGCTTGCACAGCGGCGACACCGTGGGCGTGCAAATCGCGGGTGCGCACGCGCATTGGTTCGACGCCCAAGGGCGCGTCGTCGCCAAGGCTTGAGTCGCTCGGACACTTTTCCAACCACAACACATTCCCCCATGTCCACCCCAAACCTTCCCTTGTCGGGTCGAGTCGCAGCCGTCACCGGAGCCGCTTCGGGCATTGGCTTGGCCAGTGCACAAGCCTTGGCCGCTGCGGGCGCCCGCGTCGTTTTGGTTGACCGTGACCAAGCCGCGTTGCACCGCGTCTGCGAATCAATAGGCGACGCCGCATTGCCCTTGACGCTGGACTTGCTCGACCCCGCACAGTGCGCACGCTTGGTGCCCGAAGCCTTGGCCTTGGCAGGTCAGCTCGATGTTGTTCACGCCAACGCGGGCTTGTATGTCGGCGGTGACTTGCTTGACGCCAGCCACGAGGCGATTGACCGCATGCTCGCGCTCAACGTCAACGTGGTCATGAAAAACGTGCGCGACGCCGTGGCCCACATGAGCGCGCACGGCGGGGGCGACATCATCGTCACCAGCTCGCTCGCCGCACATTACCCCACGCCCTGGGAGCCCGTCTACGCCGCGTCCAAGTGGGCAATCGACTGTTTTGTGCAAACCACGCGCCGCCAGGTGTTCAAACACGACATCCGGGTGGGGGCGATTTCGCCGGGACCCGTGATCACGGGTTTACTCGCCGACTGGCCGCCAGACAAATTGGCCGAGGCCAAAGCCAAAGGCAGCTTGCTGGAAGCGCAAGAGGTCGCCGAAGTGGTGCTGTTCATGCTCACGCGTCCGCGTGGCATGACGATTCGCGACGTGGTCATGATGCCCAGCCAATTCGATTTGTGAAGCCTTTCAACAGTTTCGGCGGCAGTGTCCGCCACGGAGTCAAGACATGAATGTCATCTTGCACTTGGGTTTGGGCTCGTTTCACCGCGCCCACCAAGCGGTTTACCTCAACGCCTTGATCGCCAGCGGCGACGAGCGCTGGACGCTGGCCGGGGGCAACACCCGCGCCGATATGGCCGACACCATCGAGGCGCTGCGCGCGCAAGGCGGTGCCTACACCCTGGAGACCATCTCACCAGCGGGTGAGCACCAGTACCAGCGCATCACCTCCATTCGGCAGGTGATTCCCTACACCCCAGACCTGGCTGGCCTGATCGCGCAAGGCGCGCACCCAGACACGAAGATCATTTCCTTTACCGTCACCGAAGCGGGTTACTACCTTGACGACCAAAACCGCTTGGACTGGGCCAGCTTTGCCGACCTGCGCGCCGACTTGGCCGCTGCGCAAGTCGGGCAGGCGGGTAACACGATTTATGGCGCCTTGAGCGCCATCTTGCGCGCACGCATGCAAGCCAAGGCCGGGGCGGTCACTTTGCTGTGTTGCGACAACCTGCGCCACAACGGCGAACGCTCGCGCACGGGCTTGCTGCAATTCATCGAGCGCCTAGGCGACCCAGCCCTGTTGCAGTGGGTTCAAGCGCACACCACCAGCCCCAACAACATGGTGGACCGCATCACCCCGCGCCCCACGCCAGACGTGCGCGAGCGCGTCTTGGCCGCTACTGGCGTCGACGACCCGGCCGCGCTCATGGGTGAAAGCTTCATTCAGTGGGTGATTGAAGACCGCTTCATCGCTGGGCGCCCTGCGTGGGAGCAAGTTGGCGGCGAGCTGGTGGAGTCGGTCGACGCCTACGAAGAAGCCAAAATTCGCTTGCTCAACGCCACCCACTCCTGCATCGCATGGGCCGGCACCTTGGTCGGCTACCTCTACATCCACGAGGGCACGCTGGACCCGGCGATTCGCCAAATGGCCCATGACTACGTGACCAACGACACCATCCCGGTCTTGGACACGCCCGAGCACCCTTGTCCCATTGACCTGGCGGCTTACCGCGACGTGGTCTTGGCGCGCTTTGGCAACGCCGCCATTCGCGACACCAACCAGCGCGTGGCCATGGACGGCTTCAGCAAAATCCCCGGCTTCATCGCCCCGACCATTCGCGAGCGCTTGGCGCGCGGTGAATCCATCGCCAGCGTGGCCATGCTGCCCGCCTTGTTCCTGGCTTATTTGCAACGCTGGCACCGAGGGCAAATCCCTTACACCTACCAAGACCAGGCCATGGACCCGCAAACCGCTCACGCCATGTGCGAAGCCGCTGACCCCGTGGCCGCCTTTTGTGCTGACGCGCCCTTGTGGGGCGACATCGCTGACGACAGCCGATTGATCATGGCTGTGCGTGAAGCCCTGCAGCGCGTGGACGCCTTTGTGCAAAGCCACCACCAAGCGGCTTGAGCCTTGGCCCTGGCAAGATACGCGCAAAAGCACTGAACAACCCCCAGGTCGATCCAAGCCATGCCCAGACAAGTCAAACCCGAGATGGAGCGCGACTACTCGCGCTCGCCCAAATTTGGTTACGAGTCTTTGGAAGAAAGCGGCTTCATCCGCTGCTTGGCGCATGGCTACCCCACGCCCTTGGCGCGCTGGCACTGCCATGAGGAATACGAACTCCACCTCATCACCGAGACCTCAGGCAAAGTCTTTGTCGGCGACTGGATCGGGCAATTTCAGCCCGGACAAATCGTCCTCACGGGTCCACGCTTGCCGCACAACTGGGTCTCCATGGACGTGCCCGAAGGTGGGGTCGCGCTGCGAGACTTGGTGATCCAGTTCTCGCACGAGCCCTTGGCCCAAGCCGCGCAATGCATTCCAGAGTTGGCCTCGGTGCTGCCCATGTTGGAGCGCGCCAAACACGGCATCGAATTTTTCGGCTTGGCCGCTCGCGGCCCCGAGATGTGGCAGCGCGTCAAAGACAGCAAAGGCACGGCGCGTTTCGCGGCGTTTTGCGCTTTTCTCGACGAGTTGGCCAATTGCACCGATTACCGCTTGTTGTCCAGCGTGCAGATGCAAAGCGAAGACGACGACGACTCTGACCAAATCAACGCCTTGGTCAACCGCATCACAGACGACGTCGCAGCGCCGCTGTCTGCCGCCGCCTTGGCCGACGAACTGGGCATGACCGAAAGCCGTTTCTCACGCTTTTTCCGCAAGGCCACAGGCAACACCTTCACCGACTTTGTCAACCGCGTGCGCATCAACCGCGCCTGCCAATTGTTGATGGAGTCTGACCTCAAAATCACCCAAGTCTGCTACGACGTGGGCTTCAACAACGTGGCCACCTTCAACC
>JALRFN010000194.1 GCA_023268425.1 Burkholderiaceae bacterium
GACCAGTGCTACATGTGCGACCTGTGCTACATGACCAAGTGCCCGTACACGCCGCCACACGAATGGAACCTGGACTTCCCGCACACCATGTTGCGCGCCAAAGCCATTAAATTCAAAAAAGGCGAAGTCGGACAAGCCGAGCAGTTTTTGGCCTCCACCGACAAGCACGGCATGCTGGCTGGCATTCCGGTGGTGGTGCAAGCGGTCAATGCGGTGAACAAAACAGACATGGCGCGCTCGGCCATGGACAAAGTGCTGGGTGTGGACCCCAAGGCCTGGATGCCGGAGTTGGCGACCAAGAAGTTTCGCTCGGCCGCTGCGCCTTCGGCGCAAACGCCGTCGGTGCAGGGTGAGCGCACGCCGGGCAAAGTCGCCATTTTCTCCACCTGTTACGTCAACTACAACGAGCCGGGCATTGGCCACGACTTGTTGAAGATCTTGGCCCACAACGGGATCCCGTACGAAATCGTTGAGAAAGAGCGTTGCTGTGGCATGCCCAAGCTGGAGCTGGGCGACTTGGATGCCGTGGCCGAGTCCAAGGCGGCCAACATCCCGGTGCTGGCGCGCTACGCCAAGGAAGGCTGGGCCATCCTCACGCCGGTGCCCAGTTGCACCCTGATGTTCAAGCAAGAAATTCCCCTGATGTTCCCTGAAGACGCCGACGTGCAAGCCGTCAAGGCGGCGATGTGGGACCCCTTTGAGTACTTGGCGGCACGCCAACGCGACGGGCTGCTGAAAACCGATTTCAAACAAGGCCTGGGGGCAGTCAGTTACCAAGTGCCTTGCCACAGCCGCGTGCAAAACATCGGCAAAAAAACCGAAGAAGTGCTCAAGCTGGTGCCAGACACCGAGGTCAAGTCGTTTGAACGCTGCTCTGGCCACGCGGGCACCTACGGGGTCAAAAAAGCCCACCACCAAACCGCCATGAAAATCGGCAAGCCTTTGTTCAAAGCCATGGCCCAGCCGATCAAAGAGCAAACCCCCAACTACATCAGCTCGGACTGCCCGCTGGGCGGCCACCACATCGCCCAAGGCTTTGAAGTCAATGGCTTGGGCACCCCTGAACTCGCGCACCCGCTGACCTTGGTGCGCAAGGCTTATGGACTTCCAGATTGAGGTGAATCATGCAACTGACCGGAACAATCACAGCCGACAACCTGATGAGTTTGGAGGCTTATGCCAAGTACCGCAAGGCACACAAGGCTGAAGTCATGGCCCATCGCCGTCTGCGCACGGTGACGCTGGGTGAGCACATGACCGTGCAGTTTGAAAGCGAAATGACGATTCGCTATCAAATTCAAGAGATGCTGCGCATTGAAAAGATCTTTGAAGAAGAGGGCATACAGGACGAGATTGATGCGTACGCGCCCCTGGTGCCCGACGGCCACAACTGGAAGGCAACCTTGTTGATTGAGTACACAGACGTGGTCGAGCGTCAGCGCGAATTGGCACGTTTGGTCGATGTGGAAGACCGCATGTTTGTTGAGGTCGAAGGCCACGGCCGTGCCTATGCGATTGCCGATGAAGACCTGGACCGCGAGACCGACGAAAAGACGTCTTCGGTGCATTTTTTGCGTTTCGAGTTCAGCGCCGAGATGCGCACGGCGGTGCGTGCAGGCGCAGCCGTCAAGTTGGGTTGCGATCACACCAACTATCCAGCGCACGTGCAAATCGCGGCGGATACCCTGAGCAGCCTAGCTGGCGATTTGCGCGATTGATGGTGGTTCTCGATCACCGCGCAGAGCAGGCTGATGTGAGTGGGGCCGCGGTGTTTTGCAGCATCGGCGATTGCGCATAATGGGTAACCGTTTCTGAAGTTCACCCATTAGCGCTACGAGGATTGTTCATGCTCTTGGTTTTGTCTCCTGCGAAGTCTCTTGATGAGTCGCCGCTGACGCGCAAAGTGGCGACCACCACTCCTCAGTTCATGGCGCGAGCCGCCGAGCTGATTGATGTTCTGCGGGAAAAGTCGCCTCAAGACATTGCCAGTTTGATGAGCCTGAGCGACAAGCTCGCAGGGCTGAACGTGGCCCGTTATCAGGCGTGGCGCGCCAAAGCGCCGGCGCAGACCAAGCCAGCCTTGTTGACCTTCAATGGCGATGTTTACGAGGGTTTAGATGCCCCTACGCTGGACGACGCAGCGATGGCTTGGGCACAAGAGCACGTGTGCATCTTGAGTGGTTTGTACGGGGTGCTGCGCCCCTTGGATGCGTTGCAGGCGTATCGATTGGAGATGGGGACGCGCTTGGATAACCCGCGAGGCAAAAATCTTTATGCCTTTTGGGGGGCAGACATCACCAAGTACCTCAACGCGCGTTTGGCCAAAAGTGAAACGCCCATTTTGATCAATTTGGCCAGCGAGGAATACTTCAAGTCGGTGCAACCACGCGACTTGCGGGGCGATTTGGTGCATTGTGCTTTTGAAGATTTCAAAGGCGGCAAGTACAAGGTCATCAGCTTTTTTGCCAAGCGGGCCAGGGGCATGATGGCGCGCTGGATCATCGATCATCGGGTCGAGTCAGCCGAACAGCTCAAGCAATTTGACGTCGAGGGCTACCGCTTCGAGCCTGCCGCATCGGATGCCAATCGCCTTGTGTTTCGCCGCCGCGTTGAGGCTTGAATGAGCTCGGCTGCGATGCCGCCGCTGACCGGCGCCGAGTTTGAGGAGTTGAATGCACGCTACCTCGCTGCATTTGAGCAAGGCCAATACGAAGACGCTTTGCGACTGGCCTTGGAGGGGACGCAGCGCCATGCAACCCATTTTTACTTTTGGATGCAGGCCTCCATTTGTGCCTTGTACCTGCGGCGCTGGCAAGACGCCGCTGACTGGGGTGAGCGAGCGCTGCAGTTCCCAGGCGCTGGTTACAGTTTGTATGACAGCCTGGCCCACGCCTATGGTGAACTGAAACAAGTTGACAAGGTGCGTGCATTCGGGCGGCAGGCGCTGGAGCAACGCGACATCATGTACGGCCAGCGGGTGCCCGCGCCCGATTGGCCGATACCGCCGGCACCGGCGGCACCCGACGCCCAAAACACTGGGCGCAATTGGGTGGCTTTGTCTTTGTTTGGCGATCGAAGCAAGTATTGTGAAACAGCGGTGCTCAACGCCGAGTTGCTGCCCGACATTTACCCAGGCTGGTCCTGCGTGGTGTTTGTGGACGCGTCAGTGCCTGCGCACGTGATTCAGCGCCTGCACGGGGCCAATGCGTTTGTGCAAGTGGTTGATCATGAAGTGGCGCAGTGGCCGGGGCCCATGTGGCGCATGTTGGCGGCTGATTTGGTTGGTGCGCAACGCGTGATCTTTCGCGATGCGGATTCGCTGATTTCTGAGCGTGAGGCTACTGCGGTCAATGAATGGGTGGCGAGTGGGCGGGCGTTTCACATCATCCGCGATTCAGGCTCACACACGGAGTTGCTGCTGGCGGGGTTGTGGGGCATGGTGGCCGGGGCCACACCGCCGATGCGCACTTTGCTGCGCGACTTTTTGGCCCGACCTGTTCAGAACCGACACTTTGCCGATCAATGGTTTTTGCGCCAGGTGATTTGGCCTTACGCACGGCGCAGTTTGATGTCACATGACAGCCAATATGGGTTCATGGACGCGCGCCCGCTGCGCGTGCCACCGCCGCACCCGCACTTTCACGTCGGCTCACCGGAAGGGGCCGCGCTGGTGACTTTGCGTACAGGCTTGCCGCACGGGACGACAGCGCATTGGACGCTGGTCACAGGCTCGGGTGATGCGTCACGGAAAGTGTGTACTTACCCGGTGAGCATCCAGCATGGGCTGGCTTTGTTGGAGTTGCCCTTTTATTACGCGCATCAAATTCAGCAAGGCGTGGCCAAAATCGATGTGTCAGCAGACCAAGCGGGTGATCTGGCTTCGGCAGCGAGCGCGAGCTTGGAGCAACGCAAGCGGGAATTTCAGTCGTTGTTTGACAAGCGAGATTTCGCAGCTGCTTTGGCGCACGCCCAAGCCTCTGTATCGATGTTTCCGCAAACGGCCTACTTCCTGACGGCCTGCACCTTGTGCTGCACGCGCTTGCAACGTTGGCAAGAAGCTGTGGATTGGGGGATGCGCGCCGAGCCATTGCCAGACATTGGCTTCAATTTATTTGACGCCTTGTCTTACGCGGCTTGGTCCTTGGGACGTGCAGAGGATGTGCGCCGCTGGGGCTTGCGGGCGTTGAGTCTGCGCGACGAGAAGTTTGGACGCACAGATGCCGCACCAGAACTGAAACCTGCCCCACGGCCACCACCGCCAGCGCCTGAGCGTGCGCACCGCAATGTGCTTGCCTTTTCGTTGTTTGGCGCTGATCCGAAATACGTTGAGCCCGCGGTGGAGAACGCAGTGGCTGTGCACACCATTTATCCGGGCTGGCGCGCTCGGTTCTACGTGGATGAAAGTGTGCCGAAGGAAGCGCTTGCGCGTCTGAGTCAATCGGGCGCAGAGGTGATTCATGTCGACAGCTCGTTGCGCTCTTGGCCAGGGGCGATGTGGCGTTTGCTGGCTGCTGATGATGAGGGCGTCGACCGGGTGTTGTTTCGTGACGCCGATGCCGTGGTCAGTGAGCGTGAGGCACGGGCAGTATGCGATTGGGTGAATGATGGGGCGTGCTTTCACACCATGCGTGACGCGGGCACACACACCGAGCTGATCATGGCCGGGATGTGGGGTGCTTTGACCGGTGTTTTGCCGAAGCTCCGGCCTTTGATCGAAGGCTATTTGGCGGAGAAAACTCCACAGGGCTTCGCTCGGCATTACGCCGACCAATGGTTTTTGCGCTCTCGGGTTTGGCCGCATGTGCGTCAAGCTGTGTTGAGTCACGACAGCCAATTTGGGTTTGGACGTCATTTGCCGTTTTCGCCGCCTGAATCTTCTGCGCGAGCGAACATCGGTGGCTGCGTCGGCGGTTTGAATTGCCGGGTGTCTGTTCCCTGGCAGGACGGCGTTCGCGTGTCATGGTCAGCCCGATCTGCCACAAACCTTGACGAGAAGTGCAGCGGTGATTACCAAGCACCGGTGATGCAAGGCCAGTTGGCCGTCAGTTTGACCCAAAAGCAAATGCGTGCATGGCGGCGCGAGGAATTGGTGTTGCAATTGGATGCACAAGGACAAACCTTGGTGAAAAGATGGAGTCAAGCAAATGAGTGATGTCCTGAGTGCTGCCCCGCTGGGCAAAACGTCTTCCACGCCACAAACGTATGACGCAAGTTTGCTGTTTCCCATTCCCCGACGCATGACCCGTGACGAGTTGGGTTTGGACAGTGGGTTGCCGTTTTTGGGGCAAGACTTGTGGACTGCCTATGAGTTGGGTTGGCTCAACCTCAAGGGCAAGCCTCAGGTTGCCATCGCCTATATCCGTGTGCCGTGCGAAACCCCGAACATCATTGAAAGCAAGTCTTTCAAGCTCTACCTCAACAGCTTCAACAACAAGTGCTTGGCCAGCGCACAGGCTTTGATCGAAATGATTGAACGCGACATCAATGCCGTGTTGTGGGGCGATCACGTGATGGTGAGCAAAGCCAGCTGCCGATTGGTCACGTCTGATGAGTTTGCGCAGTGTCGGTTCGGCAGTTTAGAGGGCTTGTGCTTGGATCGCTTAGACATTGATGTTGGTGAAGAAGACACGGTTGACCTGCGGGTGGATGAAGACGCTGCTGTGGTGAGCGAGACTCTGAACAGCCACTTGCTGCGCGCCTTATGCCGCGTCACCGGGCAGCCGGATTGGGGCAGCATACAAATCGACTACACCGGGAAACCCATCAATCAAGAGTCGTTGCTTCGACATTTGATTTCTTTTCGCAACCGGCAGGAGTTCCACGAACCCCTGGCAGAGCGTATCTTTGTGGACATATGGCGGCAATGCAAACCGCTAAAGCTTTGTGTCCAGCTGCGGTTCACCCGCCGTGGGGGCATGGACATCAACCCCATGCGAAGCAGCTATCCGAGGGCGATGCCAGACATACATCGCTTGGCAAGGCAATAACAGGATTCGACCAAGGTCTTAGCAAGGGTGACGCCACAAGTTTGCATGCGTAAGGTGGTTCGCGGCGGCCTTGCGCATCACCATGCACACCGGGTAATGGAATGGGACGCCTAATCCTCATCAGTGTTTTGAGTTTGTAAACTTTCGTGAAATATTGAAACAATTCAGTACTACCGTATGACATGGGCCCGTGTTAGGATCGATCAGTACCCATTAAGTTTAAGCCCATGAAGTCACTGTTGTTCGCCTTGGTCATTTGCGTCGGTGCTTGTCAAGCCTTTGCTGCTGAGCGGATGCGCGTGTTCGGCGAGCGATCCATGCCGACACCAGCACAAGAGCCCCATTTGGTGAAGGTTGTGATGTACCGCACAGTTGCTGACGATGCGAGTGGTGCGGCCAATCGACCCGTATACGTCTACAAGGGTGGTCGCCTGCTGGCTCCTTTGCTCGCAGGTGGTTTTATTGAGCTGAGCATCTGCGCGGGGCTGGAGCCCGTGGCGCTTGAGTTGAGGCAGCCAAGTGACACGGTGCCAAAGGGAGAGGGCGTGCAAGAGCGTGTCGCTTTACCAACAAAGCCGGGCGTCTATTTTGCTGCGATTAGCCCCGGGACCCTCTCTGGCGTCAGCTTTTCAAGCGTCCCCCCAGATCGGACGACTCAAGAGAGCGTGCGCGAGCAAATTCATGCCAAGCCAAGACTGGTCAATGCGGGCTCTGCGACCTGCGTTCAGCGCCAATAAGCAAGAAAAAATCAATACAGAAAGCCAATGATGGGAAATGTCATCCTCATTAGTGTCAAGGTCGACGGCGTCGAAACGCGGTCCTTGGCCATGGATTTGAATGTCCAAACCAGCATGGAGCTGTTGGCGCAGAGTCATGCGCAGTACGAGCTCGTCGATGTTGAAGCAGGCGTGGCGCCCGACCGAGTCCGTTTGGAGCGCGTGGGCAATGACTTGCGGATCAGCCTGGAAGATCGCGTGGGTCAAATCACCATTCGCGATTACTACAACGAGCAAGGCCTCGATGTTGTTGGTGTGGCAGAAGACGGTCAGCTCTACAGCTACATCCCGGGCTCCGGCGAACTCAGCGAATATTTACCCAACCTGGCCGATGGAACAGGATATTTCCATGTGTTGGGTCAGTACGATGCTGCAAGCGCTGCGGTAGCTGTCACGGGGTTCAATCCGGCTTTTTTGAGTGCTGGGCTCTTGGGCGCTGGCGGAGGCGGGGGAGGTGGTAGCTCGCCAACGCCGACGACGACAGACTCGGGCGGGTCCAATGTGAGCCCAGCTGGCGGATCGGATATCACATCCCCAGATATTCCGTGGATTCGCAGCTTTGCCGATATCGATGGCGACGGTAACGTAGAGATTGTGGGTACCGCGGAAGCGGGCAGTACGCTCAGTATCGACGCGCCGGACGGGAAAACATTCACAGCGGTGGTCGACGCAAGCGGCGATTTCAACATTGAACTGACTGGAGTGACGGCGGTTACTGGCACTTACACGGCGATTGCGACCGACTTGGCTGGTAACGAGAGTGAACTCACCACGCGCAGCGTCACCGATTTGACGGCACCGCAGGCGCCCTCGATCACAGACGTGAGCGATGACGACGGCGACGGCAAGCCCGAAGTGAGTGGCACGGCCGAGCCGGGCGACACGGTGACGATCAAGACACCGGATGGCAAGACCTTCACCACGGTGGCTGATAGCAGC
>JALRFN010000237.1 GCA_023268425.1 Burkholderiaceae bacterium
CCTTGATCTCCTTCAACGTGACTTTCTTCCCACAGCACTTCTTGGGCTTGGCCGGTATGCCGCGTCGCTATGCCGACTACCCCGCGCAGTTCGCCGACTTCAACATGATGTCTTCGATTGGTGCCTTCGCTTTCGGTATCACGCAGGTCTTGTTCTTCTTGTTCATCGTGATCCCCGTGATGCGTGGTCGTGGCGAAAAGGCAGCTCAACGTCCCTGGGACGGTGCCCGTGGCCTGGAATGGGAAGTGCCCTCTCCGGCACCTTTCCACACCTATGAAACGCCTCCTAAGCTGGACGAGACCGCGACACGCGTGATCGGCTGAAACGCGAACCATGACAGACGACAAACGCAAAGCGAACCTGCGCCTGGCATTGGCTCTGGCGTCTTGCGCTGCCGTGTTCGCAGCAGGTTTCGTCGCGAAAGTTTGGCTGTTGGGCGGTTGATCGCATGAGCACAGACCGACACAACAAGGGCATGCTGTTCAAGCTGGGGGTCATCACCCTGGCCATGTTCGGCTTCGGCTATGCGCTGGTGCCCTTGTACAACGCGATTTGTGAGTTGACTGGTTTGAACGTGCTGGCGACCTTGGAGCAAGAATCCTCGGGCGCCGGTTCACTCAACCCAGAAAACACGCAAGTTGATTTGACGCGTCGAATCACCGTGGAGTTCGACACCAACGTGCGTGGCATGTGGGCCTTCAAACCCGCGGTCGGCAGCCTAGAGGTACACCCGGGTGAGATGGCTTCGGTTTTGTACGAGTTTCAAAACATTCAGCCGCGTGAAATGTCTGCGCAAGCCATCCCCAGCTATGCCCCTAAGGTGGCCGCCCAGTATTTTCACAAGGTCGAGTGCTTCTGCTTCAATCAGTACGACTTGAAGCCAGGCGAGAAGAAAAGCTGGCCTGTGACCTTTGTGGTGGACCCCAAGTTACCGAAAAATGTCACGACCATCACCTTGTCCTACACATTTTTTGAGGTCGGAGCAGGGGTGCCGGCAGCGCCTCAAGCCCTGTCGGTTACCTTGACAGAAAAGGCTGCCTCATGACGGGCCAAGAGTCTGTCGGACAAACGCCGAAAGCCGGTTGGTGGGTGACCACCACCGCGATCTTGTGGGCATTCCTTGGGGTGCGTCGCAAGGCGGATTTTGAAAAAGATATCGGGCGCTTGTCGCCCATGCACATTGCCATTGTTGGCGCGGTTGCTGGCGTGGTGTTTGTGCTGGTTTTGGTGGCCGTGGTGGCCTGGATCGTTGGCGATGTGCCCACTGCGGCCCCGCTTTGATCATTTGAATTTGAAGATTTGAGAAAAGACTGATAGGAGTCAAGATGTCTGCAGCAACGCATGGTCAAACGCCATACTATTTCGTCCCGGGGCCGTCCAGCCATCCCGTGATGTCGGCTATTGGCCTGTTCTTTGTCATCCTCGGTGCTGGCCAGTGGATCAACGGTCACGACTGGGGTAAATACGCCTTGGCCTTCGGCTTGGTTTGGTGGTTGGCAACTTTGTGGCGTTGGTTTGCGGAATCCATCCGCGAGTCCGAAGGCGGCATGTACAGCGATCGCATTGACGTGTCTTATCGTTGGAGCATGTCCTGGTTCATCTTCTCCGAAGTGATGTTCTTTGGTGCATTTTTCTCAGCACTGTGGTGGGCTCGTTCACACTCGATGCCGCAACTGGCTGACCCCATCCATGACATTTTGTGGCCCAACTTCCAGGCCATCTGGCCAAGCAAGGCCGTGGGTGTGACGGGTTCGCCTGCGGACACGATTGACGCGTTCCAGACCATGACGCCGTTTTGGCTGCCCACCATCAACACGGCCCTGCTGTTGACCTCTGGTGTTACCTTGACCATCGCGCACCATGCGCTGCAAGTCGGCAATCGTGGCAAGACCATTGCGTTCATGTGGATGACTGTGCTGTTGGGTGTGGTGTTCTTGTTTGTTCAAGGCTACGAATACCACCACGCATGGACTGAGATGCACTTGACCATGGCTTCGGGCATGTATGGCTCCACCTTTTACCTGCTGACTGGTTTTCACGGTTTCCACGTGTTTGTGGGCATGTTGATGTTGTTGTTCATCACCCTGCGTTTGCAAAAAGGCCACTTCACCAAAGATCGGCACTTCGGTTTCGAAGGCGCCGCGTGGTACTGGCACTTCGTTGACGTGGTTTGGCTGGGCCTGTATATCCTGGTCTACTGGATGTAAGTCAGCCCATGGCACAAAAAATTGGCGCCTCTAGGGCGCCAATTTTTTTCAGGTAATTCACCGCAACGGCTATTGGCCTTGGGCAATGCCGGTCGGCTCAATCCAACCCATGGACCAGGCCAACAACACCAGCAAAAAAAGCAACACCGAGAAACCTACCCGAAAGGCCAACGCCCTGGCCATGCGCTTGGCACGCACTGTTTCGTCAATGGCACCGTTCGGATTGGTGCGCAGCATGAAGATCAAAGCAGCAGCCAAGCTGGCCAAAATGGCGAGAAATGCGATGGGGACAAGAATTTCCATAGGGGGCAGATTATGCGCCGAACTTGGCACTTGAGGGGCGGGAGTCGCTGGGCCTGGTTGGGTTTAGCCCTCCTGGGCGTCTTGCTGTTTGCACGTTTGGGGTTGTGGCAGCTTGATCGTGCCCATCAAAAAGCCGCTTGGATGGCCAGTCTCTCTCAGGCCGAAGCTGCGCCTGCGCTGGTCAATGAGGATGTGATCGCAGCGATGCATGACACCCAGGTGTTGCATCGGCGCGTGAGTCTTCACGGCCATTGGTTGCCCGAGCACGCGGTGTACCTGGAAAACCGCACCATGGGCAATGCGACGGGTTTTCTGGTGCTCATGCCCTTGGCTTTGAACGACCGCGTGGCAGTGGTAGTCCAGCGAGGTTGGGTGCCTCGCCACCAAATCGATCCTTATCGCTTGCCGCCGATTGAAACACCGTCAGGTGAGGTTCGCATTGAAGGCGTGGTGAGCGACCCGCCGTCGGCTTACTTTTCGCTGGGTGAGGGGGGCGCGGCTGGCTCGATTCGCCCCAATTTGGATTGGCATGCTTACGCCCAAGCGCTGGGACGCGACATTGGCCAGTGGAGCGTGCGCCAACTGGCTGAGGCTTCAGAAGGCCTCATCCGGAACTGGGATCCAATCGATGCCAAAATCCCCACCCATTATGGATACGCGGCCCAGTGGTTTGCGCTGGCTGCACTCACGGTAATTTTGTATGTCTGGTTCCAAATCATCCAACCACGCCGACGCCGGCCATGAAGAGCCGGTGTTGATGACCACACACGATGTGGCTGGCTTGGAGTCCGATCGGCCCAACGTGGGACTGGGTCGTTTCAAACTTTTCCTGTTGTTCTTGGTTTGTGCGGCGCCTGTGGTCGCGTCCTATCTGACGTACTATGTGATCAAGCCCGATTTGACCCGCAGTTACGGAACCTTGATCACACCACCCAAAGAGATGCCCGACATCCGAGGTGTTGATTTGCAAGGGCAAGCGCGCGACCTGCGTGCACTGCGCGACCAATGGTTGTTGCTCAGCGTCGGCCCCAGTGCTTGCGACGCAGCTTGCGAGCATCGCCTGTACTTGCAGCGGCAAATCCGCGAATCCATGGGCCCAGAAAAAGAGCGCATCGATTGGGTTTGGTTGCGCACCGACGCTGATGCGGTGCGCCCAGAGTTGGTGCCAGGTTTGGCGGGTGCGCAGGTCTTGAGCGTGTCCGCCGAGGCTGTGGGCCAATGGCTTTCTCCGGACGCCAACCACGAATTGATGGATCATTTGTATTTGGTCGATCCCATGGGCATGTGGATGATGCGTTTTCCCGCTGATGTCGACCCCAAAAAGCTACGCAAAGACTTGAACAAGGTGCTGATGGCGTCGCGGTTTTGGGACCAAGAGGGTCGGCAACCATGAGTTTGAACACTGGCGTGGACTGGGCGCCTGCGCTTGAATTGATGGCATTGGCCGCTGTCTTGGCTTTGGCCCCGGTGTGGTGGGCTTGGCGGCACTACCGCGGCGACGCGCCAAGGGCGCGCATGTTGCGCTTGGTCAGCGTCACCTTGTTCATTTGCTTTGACTTGGTGGTCTTTGGCGCATTCACACGTTTGACCGATTCGGGTTTAGGTTGCCCTGATTGGCCGGGTTGCTATGGCACGGCATCACCTGTTGCCGCAGCGACCCCAATCGCGCAAGCGCAGTCCGCGATGCCGACTGGACCCGTGACCCAGGTCAAGGCGTGGATAGAGATGGTTCACCGCTACATCGCCATGGTGGTGGGCGCATTGATTGTGTTGCAGGTCGCTTTGGCGTGGCGCTGGCGCGCGGCTGGTGTGCTGTGGGCTGCGCCCTGGCTGCTGTTGCTGTGGATTTTGTTGCAAGGTGCTTTTGGCGCGTGGACTGTGACTTTCAAGCTGCAACCCAGCATCGTGACGGGTCACCTGTTGGGTGGCATGGTGTTGTTGGCCTTGCTTCAAGCCTATCGTGCCTACTTGCAAGGGGAAGCCTCATGGTCTCGAGTGCCCACTGAGTCGCCGAGTTCTGTTGCTCTGGCCGTGCTGTTTGGTCTGCTGATGGCTCAAATTGCCTTGGGCGCTTGGGTGAGCACCAACTACGCCGTGTTGGCTTGCCAGGACTTTCCCACTTGCCACGGCCAATGGTGGCCAGACATGAATTGGGCGGCTGGCTTTGAACTTTGGCGGCCCTTGGGCATGAGCGGACTCGGTGAGCCCATTCCGAGCAACGCGTTGGTGGCCATCCATGTGGCCCATCGCATGGGCGCATTGGTGGTTGGCGGTGTGCTGCTGCTGGCCGCGTGGCTTTGGCGGCGCGTGTGGCCGCGTTGGAGCAAACGCTTGGCGCTTCTGGTGGCGCTGCAGGTGCTGACCGGTATCTCCAACGTGGTCTTGCAGTGGCCTTTGCTGGCTGCTTTGGCGCACACGGCGGGTGCGGGCTTGCTGGTCATGCATCTGGTTGGTGCTTGGGTCGCCTCGCAACAAAAGAGACAGTGGTCATGAGTGATTCCCCCAGCAAGGCAGCCCCGAGCATGTCGATCGCCAACCAGTACTACGCGTTGATGAAGCCGCGCGTGATTCAGTTGATCGTGTTTTGTGCGCTGATCGGCATGGTGCTGGCCGTGCCCGGCGTGCCGACCATGGGCGAGATCGGCACAGCGGTGCTCGCGTGTATAGGCATTTGGTTGGTTTCGGGTGCGGCGGCAGCATTCAATTGTTTGATCGAGCAGCACATCGACGCCAAGATGCGCCGGACCGCTTGGCGCCCCACTGCGCGGGGGGAGTTGTCCACCCGGCAGGCATTGGTCTTTTCGATGCTCTTGTGTGCCGCGGGCTGCGTGCTCCTGTACGTTTGGGTCAATCCCTTGACGATGTGGCTGACGCTGGCCACCTTTGTGGGTTATGCCGTGATTTACACCGTTGGCTTGAAACCGCGCACCCCACAGAACATTGTCATTGGTGGCGCCTCGGGCGCGATGCCCCCTGTCTTGGGTTGGGCAGCCATGGCGGGTGATGTTGGCCCCGAAGCCTTGATGTTGTTTCTGATCATTTTCTTGTGGACGCCACCGCACTTTTGGGCCTTGGCCTTGTACCGCGTGGATGACTATCGCAAGAGTGGCCTGCCCATGCTGCCCGTGACACACGGCTCGGCCTTTACGCGTCTGCACATCTTGCTCTACACCATTGTGTTGACCGCCGCGTGTTTGATGCCCGTGGCGTATGGCATGAGCGGCTGGTTTTATGGCGTTGTGGCGCTCGTGTTGTCACTGGGCTTCATCGTTTACGCTTGGCGTCTGTGGAAAGCATATTCTGATCAATTGGCGCGCAAAACGTTTCGGTTTTCCTTGATTCATCTGTCCGTGCTGTTTGCTGCCCTGTTGATCGATCATTACATCAGGGGGTGGTTTTGATGTGGACACGCAGACGTTGTTTGACGGGACTGGGCGCAGCCGCCATGGCCAGCCTGTTGTCGGGTTGCGATGACGGCCCGGCCTTTCATGGCATCGACATCACGGGTGCTGATTACGCACTGGCGTTCGACTTGATCGACCACAATGGCCAACGACGCCAGTTGAGTGACTTCAAAGGCAAAGCCGTGACACTGTTCTTCGGCTACACCCAATGCCCTGACGTGTGCCCGACGTCTTTGAGTGAGTTGGCACAAGCCAAACGCTTGTTGGGTGGCGATGGCGACAAAATGCAGGGCCTGTTCGTGACGGTGGATCCAGAGCGCGACACCCCTGAAGTCATGAAAGCTTACATGGCTGCGTTTGACCCCAGTTTTTTGGCGCTCTACGCCCCTCAGGGGGGCTTGCCTGAATTGGCGAAAGCCTTTCGCATTTACTACAAAAAGGTTGATGGTCCCACGCCCACCAGCTACACCATGGACCATTCAGCAGGCTGTTATGTGTACGACCCACAAGGCCGCCTGCGCCTTTACCACCGCTATGCCAGCGGCGCCCAGGGCTTGGCCGAGGACATCCGCTGGCTGTTGAAGGGTGCGTGATCACGCATCAAGCACCTGAGCCAACCGCATCACGCGGCTTGATCGGCGGCGCTGGTGAAACTGTCAGCAAAGAAGGCGTCTGCGTCCAAACCTTGCGCGACAAAGTCTCGCTGCGCACTCTCGATGACGATGGGCGCGCCGCAAGCGTAGACCTGGTGCGGGGCCAAGGTGTCGTAGTCAGCCAGCACGGCGTGGTGCACAAAGCCCGTGCGTCCAGACCAGTTGTCCTCGGGCCGCGCATCCGAAACCACCGGCACATAGCTGACATGTGCGTGGGTGGCGGCGTGCGCTTGCATCCATTCGTGCAAGTACAAATCTTGCGGACGGCGGCCACCCCAATAAACGGTCGTGGGGCGAGTGATGTTGGCAAAGGCCATGTGTTCAAGCAAGGCCTTGATCGGCGCAAAGCCGGTGCCTGAGGCGAGCATGATTATGGGGGCGTCGCTGTCTTCGCGCAGGTAGAAGCTGCCCATGGGGCCTTCCAAACGCAAAATCCCTTTTTCCTTGACCGTGCCATCGAACAGTGGGTCCGTGAACAGACCGCCTGGCAAGTGGCGGATGTGCAACTCAATGCCGCCAATGTCAGCCTGTGTGTGTGCGGCGTTGCCCATGGAATAGCTGCGGCGTGCGCCATCGCGCAAAATGATGTCCACGTATTGACCGGCGCGGTACTGGAAGACCTCAGCCGCTGGCAATTGCAGGCGCACGCGCATGACATCGTCGCCCAAGCGCTCCAGGCTGCTGATGCGAGCGGGCATTTTGCGTACAGGCAAGGCGTCAGCAGCAGTGACTTGTTTGGACTCCAAGACCACATCGCTGAGTGCGCGCGCGCGACAGGTCAAAATGATGCCCCCCGCCGCTTCTTCATCGGATAGGGCTTTGGCTTGATAGGCGCTCATCGCGACTTCGCCGCTGATGCGTTTGCACTTGCACGAGCCGCAGGCGCCATCTTTGCAGCCGTATGGCAAACCGACGCCTTGGCGGATGGCGGCTAGCAATATGGTTTCATCGTCGGCACATTCAAATTGGCGGCCGCTGGGTTCAACTGAGATGGCAAATGTCATGAGGAACAAACTTTGAATCAGTCACAAGTGCGCTATTTTCGCAAACCTCAAGGCGCTGTGCGAGGTTTGAGACCGTGATGGGCGCCTTGCCCGCTCGGTTTCGCCGCCCACGCCTGCTCATCGTGGGCTGCGGTGACGTCGGCAAGCGTGTCTTGCCTTGGGTCCGCCGGCGCATGCAGACCATGGTCATGACCCGTCACGCCGATGCCATGGCGTTTTGGCGCAGCCGTGGCGTGCGTCCTTTGTATGGTGACTTGGATCAACCCAGCAGCTTGCGCCGCTTTGCGGGCATGGCCACGCATGTCATGTATTTGGCGCCACCCGACGCGCAAGGCGACGATCGAGATCAGCGCATGCGCTCTTGGGTACAGGCCTTGCGGCGCCGCACCCTGCCTTTGCAGCATGTTTATGTGTCCACCAGCGGTGTTTATGGCGATGCTCAAGGTCGGTGGGTGCATGAGCGTCAAGTGCCGAGAGCCCAAAGCCTGCGTGCCAAGCGACGTGTTGATGCTGAGCGTTGTTTGCGTGCCCTGTCGCCTCAAGCTGCGATTTTGCGAGCGCCCGGTATCTATGCGCTAGATCGAGAGGGCGGAACACCTGAGCGACGGCTGCGTGCGGGCACGCCCATTTTGCGGCCTCAGGACGACGTCTACACCAACCACATCCACGCTGACGATTTGGCGCGCGCCTGCGTCTTAGGTTTGCGTCGGCGGGCGCATGGTTTGACGTTCAACGTCAGTGACGACAGCGACATGACCATGGGGGATTACTTTCGCTTGGCCGCGCACTTGTTCGACTTGCCGCCGCCACCTGAAATCTCCAGGCTGCAAGCGCAAACGCAGTTGTCGCCGCAACTTTTGAGTTTCATGTCTGAGTCTCGCCGGCTGGTCAACCAAGGCATGAAGCAACACTTGGGTTTGTCGCTGCGCTACCCCACGGTGCTTGAGGGCTTGACTGCCCCAATTCGGACATCAAAAAACCGCCACCACCCATGAGGTGGGGCGGCTGGCGCTGAGGGCCCGCGTTTAAACGAAGACGCCCGCGGTGTCTTGCATGCGCTCGCTGACTTCACCCAAGTGGTGATTGCTGTCGCCCAAGCTCATTTCCATTTGCGTCAAGGCTTTGAAATAGTGGCTGACGATGTACTCGTCGGTCACCCCGATGCCGCCGTGCAACTGCACTGCCTGTTGTCCCACGTGACGCATGCTTTGGCCCAGCTGATACTTGGCGCGGGCCATGGCCATGCGGCGTTCATCAGTCGGGGCATTGACCTTGAGCGTGGCGTAGTAACTCATGGAACGGGCCAATTCGAGGGACATTTTCATGTCAGCCAAGCGGTGGCGCAAAGCCTGGAAGGAACTGATGGCCACGCCAAATTGTTTGCGCGTGTTCAAGTATTCGGCTGTGATGGCCAGGGTCTTGTCCATGATGCCTACGCCTTGCGCGGCCAACAATGCGATGCCGAGGTCAACGGCATGTTCCAAGGCCGCTTGCCCGTCGGTGGTCACCAGGCTGGCTGCGGCGCCATCTAACCAAACTTCTGCAGCACTCGATCCATCTTGTGTGCCGTAACCCGCTCGCTTGACGCCTGCTGCATCGGCACGGACAACAAACAAAGCCACTCGGCCATTGAGTTGCGCGTTGACCAAAAATGCATCTGCGTGTGCACCTGCTGCCACCACATGCTTGGCACCCGTCACGGTGTAGCCATCGCCCGAGGCTTGCGCGCTGCTTGAGCAGTGGCTCAGTTTGTAGCGCCCGCCGCGCTCCTGATGCGCCAGCACCATCAGTGCGCTGCCATCAGCCATGTGCGGTAGCCATGCGGCTTTGACTTGGTCATCACCGTAGGCCTGCACCACCGCTGAGCACATCAAGGTTTGTGCCAGTGGCTCAAGCACCAGGCCGCTGCCCATGGCTTCCATGGCGATCATGGCTTCCACCGGGCCCATGTCCATGCCACCGTGTTCACCACTGATCAGCAGGCCGCACAAACCCAGTTCTGCGATTTGTTGATAGGCCTCGGCGCTGAAGCCGCCTTGCTCGCGCACGATGCTGCGTCGGCGTTCAAAGTCATAGGCTTTGTCTACCCAGCGCACGACGGCGTCACGCAGTTGCTCTTGGTCGTCGGAAAAGTTGAAATCCATTTGTGTACTCCTGCCGCGATCAACCCAACAGGGTTTGTGAAACGATGTTGCGCTGCACTTCGTTGCTGCCACCGTAAATGGTGGTTTTGCGCATGTTGAAGTAATTTGCCGCCAGCGGCGCGCAGTGGTCAGCTTCGCCAGGGTAGGTGTCCAAGCCCATGGCTTGATCGCCTTGCCAGCCTGCTTCCATGGCTTCAAAGATGAAGGGCACAGACGAGGGGCCGCCAGCGAGCATCATCAATTCGGTGTAACGCTGCTGGATTTCGCTGCCCTTGATCTTCAACAGGCCAGCAATGTCCAGCGACTTTTTGCCGCTGCTTTCTGCTGACAAGACGCGTAGGACCAGCATTTCCAGTGCCACGATATCGACCTCTAGGCGAGCGATGTCGTCGCGGAAGCGCATGTCGTTCCACACGCCTTCGGCCTTGGCGATGCGCTTGAGGCGTTCCAACTCGCGCTTGGCGCGGTTGACGTCCGCGATGTTGGTGCGCTCATGGGCCAGGAGGTACTTGGCGTAGGTCCAACCTTGGTTCTCTTCCCCAATCAAGTTCTCGGCTGGAACCTTGACATTGTCAAAGAAGACTTCGTTGACTTCGCACTCACCATCCAGCAACTTGATCGGGCGCACGGTGACGCCGGGCGATTTCATGTCGATCAGCAAGAAGGAGATGCCTTTTTGCGGTTTGCACTCTGTGTCGGTGCGCACGAGGCAGAAAATCCACTCGCCATATTGGCCCAATGTGGTCCAGGTTTTTTGACCGTTGACAATGTAGTGATCGCCCTGGCGTTCGGCGCGGGTTTTCAGTGAGGCCAGGTCAGAGCCAGAACCTGGTTCGCTGTAACCCTGGCTCCACCACACGTCGCCACTGGCGATGCCTGGCAGGAAACGTTGCTGTTGCTCGGCGTTGCCAAACGCCATGATCACGGGTGCCACCATCACAGGACCAAAAGGCACGATGCGGGGCGCACCCGCCAGGGCGCATTCTTCTTCAAACAAGTGCTTTTGTACGGCGTCCCAACCGGGGCCGCCAAATTGCTCGGGCCAGCCGTAGCCCAGCCAGCCTTTTTTACCCAAAATCTTGGCCCAAGCTTGCAAGTCATCCCGCGACAGGCGCTGGGCTTGGTGTACTTTTTGAGAAACGTCTTTGGGCAGGTTTTGTGCAACCCACTCGCGGACTTCGGCGCGAAATGCCTCTTGTTCCGGTGTGAAAGCCAGTTCCATGGCCGGGGCTCCTTGTGGTCTGAAAAATGACGAAGGTCGCTTTTTAGCACGACCGTTCGTTTTTGCGCAGTCTACCCAGCGACAGGGCCGATACACTTCCGCCATGACGCACACTGTTCGCACACCGATTGTGGTGTTGATTTCCGGTTCTGGCAGCAATATGGTGGCCTTGGTGAAAGCCTCTCGCCAGCAACAGTGGCTGAGGCGGTTCGGCGCGGAAGTCGTGGCGGTGATCAGCAACCGTCCTGAAGCCGGGGGCTTAGCCAAGGCGTGCGACATGGGGGTGGCCACGCAAGTGGTTGACCACCAGCAACATGCCAGCCGCGAAGCCTTCGACGCCGCCTTGCAAGCAGCGATCAGCCAAGTGGGCGGGCAAACGCCACTGCTGTTGTTGGCGGGTTTCATGCGCATCTTGACGCCGAATTTTGTTCAAGCGTATGCAGGCCGCATGCTCAACATTCACCCCAGTTTGTTGCCCGCATTTCCTGGCTTGAACACACACCAGCGGGCCATCGACATGGGGTGCCGCTTTGCTGGGGCCACGGTGCACGAGGTCACTGCAGAGCTCGACCACGGCCACATTTGGGGCCAAGCCGTGGTGCCGATTGTGCCGGGCGACGATGGTCCTGCACTCGCTGCTCGGGTGCTCAGCCAGGAGCACCGCATTTATGTGGACGCGGTCACCGCGTGGTTACAAGCCCACGCGGTTTGAGCGGGAGTTTTCAGCGTTCTTGCATGATCAAGCCTGCATGCTCGCGCATGGTGTGGAACTTGATCTTGGGCCAGTTTTCTTGCACCGCGCGCAAAGTGGCGCCGTGGTCGACCAGCAAAGTGGGGGCGTCGACCGCATCCAAGGCCATGCGGTGGGCATTGGCGTCCATGAAGCGTTTGAGCTCTTGCTCGCCGCCGTCCTCCGGCGCGCAAGTGACCCAGCGTGCCAAGGTGAAGGGGCTGCCGCTGATGCGCGCTTTGACGCCGTATTCGCTCTCCAGACGGTGGGCGACGACCTCGAATTGCAGTTGACCGATGGCCCCCAGCAACAAGACGCTGCCCGCAATCGGGCGAAATACCTGAATGGCACCTTCTTCGCCCAATTGCGTCAGGCCTG
>JALRFN010000320.1 GCA_023268425.1 Burkholderiaceae bacterium
GGTTTTGACCAGCTGCAAGCCGCCGACCACGTCTGATGCGTATTTCACCTGCACACTGTCTTGGCCTTCAGCCAAGACGCGCTCGCTTGTCAGCAAACGCATGGGCTGGGTGTGGTTGGGGGCATTCAAACCGGCCACACCAGACTGCGCCACGTAGGTGTGCTCCGCGTCTTTGCGCATCAACACCAAGGGGTCCGCCACGCTGGCCGCATGGCCAGTGTTCGCGGGCACCTTGCGCAACACCGAGCCAACGATGTTGCCGCCCTCGCTGTCAAAGGTCAGCGACAAAACGTCGCTCACCACCTCGACACGCTCGCTGGCTTGCGTGGCCACCGCACCCGGCACTTGGCTGGCCTGGGCGCTCGATGGCACCGTGCCTGGCGTTTGCGCAGGGGCGGACTCGACGGCCTTTTGTGCGGCTGGCGCAGAGAAAAACAAAGGAGCATTGCCGTTGTGAACCTGCCAGCGGTCCCACAACATCACCAGGGACAAGCCAAACACCACCCACAACAGGGAACGTCTAAAGTCAGTCATGACAACTCTTCATCGTGTACGGAAGGAGACGCGAGTCTCGAAAACCACTTGGGGGGCGACGCGGGCACTGGGTCACAGCCGCCCTTGCACCACGGCTGACACCGCAAGATGCGACGCGCAGCCAAATAGCTGCCAGCAGCCGCACCGTGTTGGCTCAAGGCTTGCTCAGCATAGCGGCTGCAAGTTGGCTCAAAGCGACAAGATGACCCCAAAGCGGGGCTGAGCAACAAACGATAGGCCTGTACCAAGCCAATCAGCCCGCGTTGCATGAGGTTCATCGTCATGCGCCCCAACCTGCACGCGTCACCAGGCGCTGCAACTCCGCCACCACCACATCGCGCAAAGCATGCGACCAGGCGCTGGGGAACTGATGCGCGTCAAAACCTCGGCGCAAGCGCACCACACAAGCCTGCGCGGACAATGCGCCCGAGTCGCGCTGCACTTGTTGCAAGCAGACATAAATGTGCCTGCGCAAAGCATTGCGGGTGACGGCGCGTTTGGCCCAGCGTTTGGGCAGCACCACCCCCGCCCAAGCCGCCGGCTCGGCGTCGAACAGTGGCGGCGTTGCGGGCGACTGGTGCAACGCAAAATGTGCGGTGTGCGCTATGGCGGGGCCGTTCAGCACACTGGTGAACTGCGTTTTGCGCACCAGGCGCCGCACGGATGCACCAGGCATCAGCAAGCCACCACCCCGAGCCGAATCAGGCTCAGACGGCCAAGCGCTTGCGGCCTTTGGCGCGACGGGCGCGGATGACGGCACGACCGCCACGGGTCTTCATGCGAACCAGAAAGCCGTGGGTGCGGGCGCGACGAGTTTTAGAAGGTTGATAGGTGCGTTTCATGTTCAGTTTCCTTGCGTAAAGCTCCCGCGCTCCAAACGCGTGCCGCAGCACGTCTAGCCATTCAAGGGCTTTGGGGCTTTGGCCTGCTTGCTGAACATGGCTTGCTCCACCCACCCAGGCTGGGTTTCAGCACTGAAACAGATGAGGGCGACGCCATGCGCTGGCCCAATGTGGGCCGTCTTCGCGGGAAAACCCGCCATTATTGCAGATTGCGCACGGCACATCGACGCGCTGCACCCTCAATGCGACAAAACGCGCGGGCCGAACCCGCCTCGGCACCCTGTTGGTCGCCGGACCTGCAGGTACAAACGCCGTCGATTTGAAGGAGGGACCGCTCGCCTCCACGCGCCCAAACCGGTCGGCCGCATCAACGCGACGGCAGCAAAACCGCAACGCAAAGCTGAGCTTGCCAGCCCAGCCAGGCCAACTTGAACACCGCGCCAAGTGCACGCCAAAAATTGTGGATAACTTTTTCAGTCTGCCTATAATGGTCCGTCACCTTCGACACCTATCCACAAGCGTCTCCACCCTTCATGCCCGCCCCCGCCGCCACTCTTGACGTCCAAACGCTTTGGAACGCCTGCACCGAACAACTCGCCCGCAGCATCCCAGAACAGCAATTCAACACCTGGATTCGCCCCCTGCTGATCAGCCCAAACAGCCAAGGGCAGGGGGTGATTTTGCAAGTCGCCAATCGCTTCAAACTCGATTGGGTGCGCAGCCAGTATCTGGACAAAATCCGCCAAACCCTGCAACAACTCGCCGGCGATGATGCAACCGTTGAATTGGCCTTGGCAGCGAGAGAAAAACCAATAAAAACAAATACTTCTTCTACTCCCGCTGCTGCTTCAACCATCAGCACCTTGGCTCAAGAGGCGATCAACCAAAGCCCTGTGGCCGCGGCAGCCCCGTGGCTTGATGGCCAACACCGACTCAACCCGCAACTGAGCTTTGACACCTTGATTGAGGGCTCCGCCAACCGCATGGCCCGCGCTGCTGCGATGCATGTGGCCAACCAATTGGGACAGTTGTACAACCCGCTGTTTGTCTACGGCGGTGTGGGCGTGGGCAAAACGCACTTGATGCATGCCATCGGCAACCATCTGTTGGCCGAACAGCCCAACGCCAAAATTCTCTACATCCACGCCGAACAATTCGTGTCTGATGTGGTCAAGTCTTATCAACGCAAAGCTTTTGATGAATTCAAGGCGCGTTACCACTCTTTGGATCTGCTGTTGATCGACGATGTGCAGTTCTTTGCCAACAAAGAGCGCACACAAGAAGAATTCTTCAATGCTTTTGAAGCCTTGCTGGCCAAAAAATCGCACATCGTGATGACCAGCGACACCTACCCCAAGGGCTTAAGCGACATCCACGAGCGCCTGGTCTCGCGCTTTGATTCGGGTTTGACCGTGGCCATTGAGCCACCCGAGTTGGAGATGCGGGTCGCGATTTTGATGGACAAGTCCAAGGCCGAGGGCAGCCCCATGCCTGAGGATGTGGCCTTTTTCGTGGCCAAAAACGTGCGCTCCAACGTGCGCGAGCTGGAGGGGGCTTTGCGCAAGATCTTGGCCTACTCGCGCTTCAATCAAAAAGAGATTTCCATCGCCCTGGCCAAAGACGCCTTGCGCGATTTGTTGTCGATCAGAAATCGGCAAATCACGATTGAAAACATCCAAAAGACGGTGGCCGATTTTTTCAAGATCAAGATCTCGGACATGTACTCGAAGCGGCGGCCAGCCAACATTGCGCGCCCCCGACAAATTGCCATGTACTTGGCCAAAGAGTTGACGCAAAAGAGCCTACCGGAAATTGGCGACTTGTTCGGCGGACGCGACCACACCACGGTGTTGCACGCCGTGCGCAAAATCACCGCGGAGCGCTCACAAGACAGCGAGCTCAACCAGGCTTTGCACGTGCTTGAGCAGACGCTCAAAGGCTGAGGCTTGAAGCGCACAGCCATCACCGCCGCCCCTTGCCCGCGCAGACACGCCAACGCGGGCTTGAGCGGCCGGAAATCATGGCTTTTGGGCCATTTTTCAGGCCGCAAACCGCTGCTTTGCTGTGTTTTCCGGCGAAAATACGCTGTTTTTTTTGAACCATCTCCTGCGACGCACAAGGACGCCACATGATCGTTTTCAAATCAACGCAAGACCAAGTCTTGGCCGCATTGCAATCCGTCAGCGGTATTGTGGAGCGACGCCACACGCTGCCGATCTTGGCCAATGTGTTGATTCGCAAAACCCAAGGCCAAGTGGAGCTCACCACCAGCGACTTGGAAATCCAAATCCGCACCCGCGCCGATCTGGGCGGTGACGAGGGCGAGTTCGCCACGACCTTGGGCGCGCGCAAGCTGATTGACATTTTGCGCACCATGCCCGGCGATCAGTCGGTGAGCCTGGAAGCCAACAATGGCAAGTTGTTGCTCAAAGGTGGCAAAAGCCGCTTCACGCTGCAAAGCCTGCCCGCAGCAGAC
>JALRFN010000330.1 GCA_023268425.1 Burkholderiaceae bacterium
CGCGGACCTCCTCAATGCCAAGCGCCAAATCGTCTTGGACATTAACCGTGCCTTGGAATTGGATGTCCAACGGTACCGCAAGGGAGAATTGACGACGCGTCAGACCCACTTGCAAACCAAGCTTCGTCTGGAATTACGCGACGTCACTGCTCTGGCAGCACGCCCAACAGCTTCGCTGTCGAGGTGGCCATGCGTTTGGCGTTCGCCAAACCCGGTGCACCCGTTCCTGCGTTGGCGTTGCCGGTGTTGATCACCAAGGCGCGAACGCCTTGCGCACCGGCCAAATGTTCGCGACAGACCTGCACAGGGGCGGCGCAAAACCGATTGCGCGTGAACACCGCGTCCACTTGGGTGCCCGCATCCAAGGCCATCACCACCAAATCTTTGCGGCCGGGCTTTTTGATGCCCGCAGATGTCACACCCAAGCGCACGCCGGGCACGTCAAACACATCCGCGACCTTGGGCATCGGCAAATTCACTGGCATACGAATCTCCAACAAAAAGCCCCCATGGCGGGGGCGCTGTTCACAGTTTACCGTGGCACTGCTTGTATTTCTTCCCGCTGCCACAAGGACATGGGTCATTGCGACCCACGCGGGGAACCTCGTCGGCTGCGGGTGCACCCTGTTGCTGGGCGTTGCCTTGCTCGTCTGGCCCTGAGTAGGTCACGTTGTGCATGGCTCCGTGTGCTTCCATCTCATGAGTCGCCTCATCCAAGACCTCGGGTTGCTCCACGCGCACCGTCATCAACACCCGGGTGACTTCATCGCGCACCCCATCCAGCATGCGCCCAAACAACTCAAACGCCTCGCGTTTGTATTCTTGTTTGGGTTGCTTTTGGGCGTAGCCACGCAAATGGATGCCTTGACGCAGATAGTCCAAGGCGCTCAAGTGGTCGCGCCAATGCGAATCCAACACCTGCAACAAAACCATGCGCGCGAACTGCATGAAATTGTCTTCACCAACAGCCTCCAGCTTCGCAGCATGGGCCGCATCAGCGGCGGCCACGACCTGATCCACCACATCCTGATCGTCCATGGCCTCGGCCTGCTCCAGCGCCGCCAGCAAGTCCACCTCCAAAGACCAGTCAGCAGCCAAGGCAGCCTGCAGTGCGGGCAGGTCCCATTGCTCTTCAACGCTGCCCTCTGGGACATAAGCCCGCACAACAGCCTCCATCGCACCGCGACGCAAGGCTTCAATCTGCGACAACAACTGCTGCGCATCCAGAATGTCATTGCGCTGCTGGTAGATCACTTTGCGCTGATCGTTGGCGACGTCGTCGTATTCCAGTAATTGCTTGCGGATGTCGAAGTTGCGGGCCTCGACCTTGCGCTGCGCCGACTCGATGGAGCGCGTGACCATGCCCGCCTCAATCGCTTCGCCTTCAGGCATTTTGAGTCGGTCCATGATGGCGCGCACCCGGTCACCAGCAAAAATGCGCAGCAGCTGATCGTCCAGACTCAAGTAAAAGCGCGAAGAACCCGGGTCACCCTGGCGACCAGAGCGACCGCGCAGTTGGTTGTCGATGCGGCGTGATTCATGGCGCTCGGTCGCAATGATGCGCAAGCCACCGAGGGCCACCACAGCATCGTGCTCCTCTTGCCAGGACTGGCGTACCGCGGTGCTCAAGGCCTCTCGCTGCGCCTCATCCAAGCTCTGCTCCCCGATGGCCGCAGCCGTCAGCTTGTCCAAGTTTCCGCCCAAAACGATGTCGGTACCCCGCCCGGCCATGTTGGTGGCGATGGTGATGGCCTTCAATCGCCCGGCTTGGGCAATGATGTCGGCCTCGCGTGCATGCTGCTTGGCATTCAGCACCTGGTGCGGCAAACCGGCTTCTGACAGCAAATGCGAAATGACTTCCGAGTTTTCAATCGAAGACGTGCCTACCAACACCGGCTGACCACGTTCATGACAGGCTCGGATGTCCTCAATGGCGGCCTTGTATTTTTCCGGTGTCGTCTTGTACACACGGTCCAGTTGGTCGTCGCGTGAATTTTTCCTGTTGGGTGGAATCACCACCGTTTCGAGACCGTAAATCTCTTGAAACTCGTAAGCCTCGGTGTCGGCGGTACCCGTCATGCCAGACAACTTCCCGTACAAGCGGAAGTAGTTCTGAAACGTGATCGAGGCCATGGTTTGGTTCTCGGCCTGGATTTGTACGCCTTCTTTGGCTTCGACGGCTTGGTGCAAGCCTTCGCTCCAGCGCCGACCAGCCATCAAGCGTCCGGTGAACTCATCAACAATGACCACCTCGCCGTTTTGCACCACATAGTGTTGGTCTTTGACGTACAAATGGTGCGCGCGCAACGCCGCGTTCAAGTGGTGCATCAACATGATGTTGCCTGCGTCGTACAAGGACGCGCCTTCTGGCAACAATCCCGCCCGCACCATCGCCTGCTCAGCACGCTCGTGACCGTCTTCGGTCAAATGCACTTGACGCGACTTTTCATCCACTGTGAAGTCACCTGGCTCGATCACCCCCTCACCGGTGCGCACATCGGCTTCGCCCTGTTGTTGCTTCAACTGAGGCACGATGTCGTTGATCGCCAAATACATGGCAGTGTGGTCTTCGGCCTGCCCGCTGATGATCAATGGCGTGCGCGCCTCGTCAATCAAAATCGAATCGACCTCGTCAACGATGGCATAGCTCAAACGACGCTGAACACGTTCATCTGCCGCGTACACCATGTTGTCGCGCAAGTAGTCAAAACCATACTCGTTGTTGGTGCCGTAGGTGATGTCCGCAGCATAAGCCGCCTGCTTTTGTTCACGCGACATGTTGGGCAAGTTGATGCCCACCGTCAGGCCCAAGAAGTTGTACAACACACCCATCCATTGGGCATCACGCGATGCCAAATAGTCGTTGACCGTCACTACATGCACGCCTTGGCCAGTCAAGGCATTGAGGTAAACCGCCAAGGTCGCCGTCAGCGTCTTGCCCTCGCCCGTGCGCATTTCAGCCACTTTGCCTGAATGCAGGGCAATGCCGCCCAGCATCTGGACGTCAAAATGCCTCATCTTCATGATGCGCTTGGAGGCCTCGCGCACCGTGGCAAAGGCTTCAGGCAGGATGGCGTCTAGGCTCTCCCCACCTTGCAAGCGCTGTTTGAAGGTGTCGGTACAAGCCCTGAGTTGATCGTCATCCATGGCCTCGTACTGAGGCTCGAGCGCATTGATTTTTTGTACGGTTTTGCGGTATCCACGCAGCACACGGTCGTTGCGGCTGCCAAATATTTTGGTGAGCACCTGAATCGGCATGATTGGGTTCTTTCGAGAATCACTGGCGAAACGCGGCTGTTCGCGTGTCGCGCGCGCCAGCCCAACTCAGGTCAGCGCATCAACTTTTGGATTTTAGCGGCGCAGGTCTCGGCGCTCGCTGCACTTGCACACTGCCTCTGCGCTCAAGGGGCGCGGGCTTGGTGCGCATGATCACGCAGATAGGTCGCTGGGTTGCGCACGCGGCCTGCCACCCACACCTCGAAGTGCAAGTGTGGCCCGGTAGAGCGACCAGAATTGCCAAGCAAACCAATCACCTGCCCAGGTTTGACCACGTCACCCTGCGCAACTTTGAATGCCTTCAGGTGGGCGTAACGCGTCAATACCCCGTTGCCATGCTCAATTTCCACCAAACGGCCATAACCCGCATGCCAGTTGGCTGAGACCACGATGCCACCAGCACTTGCGCTCACCGGCGTCCCTTGAGGCCCGGGGAAGTCCAAGCCCGTGTGCGTGGCCACTTTGCCAGTGATGGGGTCAATGCGTCTGCCGAAACTTGAGCCCACGCTCAGACCTTCCACGGGCCGGCGTCCGGGCGTCAAGGCGTTGGCCCACTCTTGGTGGTTCAGGCTGTCTTCAATGACCGAGAGCCAAGCCATTTGCTCTTCGCTGTTTTGCGTCAAGACATCCAAAGCGCTGGAGAGTTCCTGAGCGGTCATGGACCGCGGTTCGACCAAAGCACCCCCCTCCCCACCGGGGGCAGGACTTGCTTCTGACTCCGGCAGGCCCGCCAGCTCCGCCAAGCGGGCACTCAAGGCGTCCAACTGGATCATGCGCGCTTGCATCACGCCCAAGCGCTTGGCCAATGCGTCGATGTTTTGCTGAACCAGCGACTCCGCTTCCGTGGCGGAATCCAGGTTCGCTGTATCGACAGCTGGCAACAGCTGTTGGAGCGCCGCGGTGTTGGCAACTTGGCCTTGCCCATGCACCGCCACACCGTCTCGCGCCACCGGCCACCAGGCCAAAATGGTGCTCAGCACCAAGGCGAGGAAACCAAGACCAGACAACACGAGCTGCAACAAGCCGAGCTGAAAGCTGCGTACCTTGGCGTGTTTGCTGTCCGTGATAATGATGTGCATGCGCACGTCACCTTTCTCTTCGCTTGAGCGGTGAACTCTTGAGTCACCGCAGTCAAACCATCATGGAGGCGATGTCTGCGTCTCCGACGCTGCAAGCGCTGCAACTGCGCAGCGCCCTAGGCCGATCCCGCATGCAAGTGCTTCAGCAACTCTTGCCACCCACACTTTGCCAACAACTTCGACACGGCAACTGCGATCCAACAGATTGGTGCATTTTGAGCCCCAATGCAGCGGTTGCTGCCAAACTGAGGCAATGGCTGCCAGAGATCAATGCCCAACTGAAGAACACCGAGCATCGGGAAGTCAGCATTCGCGTCAAGATCGCGCGCAACAGTTGACGCTAGGAAAATTTGGTGCCGGTTGTCGGACTCGAACTGACGACCTATCGCTTACAAGGCGAGTGCTCTACCAACTGAGCTAAACCGGCGCAAGGCGTATTCTACTTGATGCGACGAAGGCTGGGCCGCGTACCCGAGCCACCTCGGGGAGGTGGGCTTTCGGGCGGCTCCTCGGGGGTGTCTGAACTTGGCTGCGGACTGTCTTCGAGTTCAAAGGTCAGGCCTTGTGCGCTCTCGCGCGCGTACAAGGCGACGACTCGACCCAAGGGCACGTCAACTGCGTGGACTCGCCCACTGAAACGCGCTTTGAACCGCAAACCCTCGTCATCGATGACCAGACCTTGCGTGGCATCCATAGCGATGTTGAACACAATTTGCTCGTCCTGAACGAACTCTCTCGGCACTTGGCAACGGTCGTCAACGACCACCAGGGCGTAGGGGGTGTAACCGTGCTCGCTACACCACTCATACACCGCCCGCATCAAGTACGGGCGCATGCTCGGGGCCATGTTCAACATCGTTTGCTCAGGGCGCTTTACTTGCGCATGACCTTCTCAGACGGCGTCAATGCCTCGATGTAAGCAGGACGCGAGAAGATGCGCTCGGCGTACTTGAGCAAAGGTGCGGCGTTTTTGCTCAACTCGATGCCGTAGTGCTCAAGACGCCACAGCAAGGGAGCAATCGCCACGTCCAACATCGAGAAGCTCTCGCCCAACATGAACTTGTTTTTCAAGAACACCGGAGCCAACTGGGTCAAGCGGTCGCGGATGTGCGCGCGGGCTTTTTCAACCGATTTGTCGTTGGCCTTCACGCCGCGTGACTCCAGGACCGACACATTGGTGAACAACTCTTTTTCGAAGTTCAACAGGAACAAGCGCACCCGTGCACGGTCGACTGGATCACCTGGCATCAACTGGGGGTGAGGAAAACGCTCATCGATGTATTCATTGATGATGTTCGACTCGTACAGAATCAGGTCACGTTCCACCAAGATGGGCACTTGACCATATGGGTTCATGACAGAAATGTCTTCGGGCTTGTTGAACAAATCCACGTCACGGATTTCGAAATCCATGCCTTTTTCAAACAAGACGAAACGGCAGCGGTGAGAGAAAGGGCATGTTGTGCCCGAATACAAAACCATCATCGCAGCGAACTCCTTAAAGCAAAAAAGTGGCGCACCGCAAAGGCGCGCCACTGAACATCCAGCGCACGAAGCGCTGACAGGTTTATTTCACGTCTTTCCAGAACGCGGCATTCAAGCGCCAAGCCACGATGGCAAACAAGCCCAAGAACATCAACACCCAAACGCCAATCGCCACGCGCGTGTTTTTAACTGGCTCCGACATCCAAGTCAGGTAAGCCGCCAAGTCACCCACCGCGTCGTCAAACGCCGCCTCAGACATGGTGCCGGCTTTGACCTGTTTCCAGCCACGCAAGACATGAGATTTCCCACCGTGGGCTTCAACTTCTTCCCAAATGGGTTCACGCTGACCTTGAAGCTGCCAAAGGGGGTTAGGCATCGCGACATTGGGGAACACGGTGTTGTTCCAACCCGTGGCCTTGGACGGGTCACGGTAATACGAACGCAAGAGCGAGTAAATGTAGTCGCCGCCGGTGCCCGCATGGCCCGCACGCGAGCGAGCGATGACAGTCAGGTCAGGCGGTGTCGCGCCAAAGAAGGCCTTGGCCTGCTTGGGATCAATCGCCGTCTTCATCAAATCACCGACTTTGTCGCTCAAGAAGTTCAAGTTGCCTTGGATCTCTTTGTCGTTCAAGCCAATGTCTTGCAAGCGGTTGAAACGCATGAAGTTGGCGGTGTGACAGTTCAAGCAGTAGTTCACAAACAGCTTGGCACCGTTTTGCAAAGCGGCGACATTGGTACCGCGCTCGGGCGCTTTGTCCCAAACAGCGCCCCCCTCAGATGCCCATGAGGGCGTCAACACGCTCATGCACAGGGCGAGAGCCAGAAATACCTTTTTCATTGCAATGCTCCTGTGACTCAGTGCGGCTTGAAGTTGACACGATCGGGTTCGGGCTTGAACTGACCCTTTTGACTCCACCACGGCATCAGCAAAAAGAAACCGAAGTAAAGCAGGGTGCCGCCCTGGGCCATGCGCTCAAAGACGGGCGACGGCGGCTGGATACCCAGATAAGCCAACATCAAGAAGTTGATCACAAACACGATGTACACCGTCTTGTGCCAGTTGGGGCGATAACGAATTGACCGCACCGGGCTGTAATCCAGCCAAGGCAAGAAGAACAGAATCACCACGGCCGCGCCCATGATGACAACGCCCCAGAACTTGGCATCGATCAAGAACATCAGGCCGATGACCACAGCAGCAGCCAAGGGAGCCAGCAATTTGCCCTTGGGCAAAGCCACCAAGCCCAGCAAGCCACCCAAGGCCGTACAAGCCATCAGCACGTAAACCATTTCTGAGGTCACCGCGCGCAACATCGAATAAAACGGTGTGAAGTACCAGACCGGCGCGATGTGCAACGGCGTGGTCAGCGGGTCGGCCGGGATGAAGTTGTTGTACTCCAAGAAGTAGCCGCCCATTTCAGGCGCAAAAAACACGATCGCCGAAAACACCATCAAGAAGAAAGACACACCCAGGATGTCATGCACCGTGTAGTAGGGGTGGAAAGGAATGCCGTCCAAGGGGCGGCCATTGCTGTCCTTTTTCGCCTTGATCTCAATGCCGTCAGGGTTGTTCGAGCCCACATCGTGCAGCGCCAACAAGTGCGCCACGACCAAGCCCAACAAGACCAGCGGCACCGCGATGACGTGGAAGCTAAAGAAACGGTTGAGAGTTGCATCGCCCACCACAAA